>DATJXP010000150.1:0-3000 GCA_035500035.1 Candidatus Acidiferrum sp.
GACCTGGCCGCGTTCGGCGTGGCGCCGGTCGTCGGCGTCATTGCGTGGACCTTGCGCAATGCGCCGGATGGCATCGGCTTGTCATTGCTGTGCTGCTGCATTTATCTGGCCTGTGCAGTGCTGCGGCTGGCTTATTTCAACGTGCGGCACGCGGAAGGCTTGCACGACTTCATCGGCTTGCCGACGACGGAGGCCAGCGTGGGCGTGGCAGCGGTTTTCCTGCTGCCGGCGCTAAGCTTGCCCGTGCTACTCGGCACGACCGGCGCGATGGCGGTGGCCATGGTGGCACCGTTTACCATCAAGCGGCCGCACTGGACGCTGATCGCGTTGCTGGTGGTGTTGATCATGGCAGTCATGATCGGCTTGTTGCTGAAAGGAATGTAAGCGATGCCACTTACGGTTCTCGATGCAGAAACGCGGCAACTGTGCACCGAAGACGTCCAGGATGAGCGCGTCATCCGATTCCTGTATGGCACGGCCTTGGGCCGAGCGTTGGCCATCGCACTCTTTTCGCGCCGCTGGTTCAGCCAACTCTACACGTGGTTCGACCGAACGGCTTTCAGCCGACGTTCCATTGCTGCCTTCATCCGTCGTTTCGACATCGCCGTCGATGAATTCATGCCGCGGGACTATGCGAGCTTCAACGATTTCTTCATCCGCGAATTCAAACCTGGCCGCCGCCCGTTCGTCGTCGAGCCCGGACAATTGCCTGCCACTGCCGAAGCGCGTTATTCGGGCTGGCGTTCCAGCAACGAAGTGCCCGGCTTCACCATCAAGCAGGCCGCTTACACCTTGGGCACGCTGTTATCCAAGCCCCAGTGGCTGCCGTGCTTCACCGACGGACCGGTGTTGATCGCCCGGCTGGCGCCGCAGGACTATCACCGCTTGCATGTGGTGGACGCTGGCGACATCGTCGATCATTACCGCATCGATGGCGCACTGCATTGCGTCAATCCGTTTGCCACTGCCCGCATGCCGGAAATTTTTGCCTTGAACAAACGCCAAGTGACCATTCAACGCACACACCACTTCGGTCTGGTGGCCTATATCGACATCGGCGCCATGACCGTCGGCAGCATCGTGAACACGCTGGCGAGCAACACCGCCGTGACGCGCGGCGATGAACGCGGCCACTTCCAGTTTGGCGGCTCCACCGTCGTCATTCTCGGCGAGCGTGGGCGTTGGCAGCCTCATCCCGACATCTTGCACAACACGCAAGCAGGCCGCGAGGTGTTCGTCAAACTGGGCAGAACCGTAGGCATGAAGGAGCCGGCATGATCAGCGCTGAAACCTTGTACGACGACATCGTGTCGCAGCACTACGACCGCGATCATTTCGACTTGCAGGCGTCGAGTCATGCGGCGGGCTTGGCTCAACTGCGCCAGTCGGGATTCGCCGGGCACACTGCCTTGGACATCGGCTGCGGCACCGGCAATTTTTTGCTGAAACTCCACCAAGCCTATCCACGCTTGCAACTGTGGGGACTGGATCCTTCGCAGAAAATGCTGGCGATCGCCAAAACCAAGCAGGCTGCCGACTACGTGGCGGGAACGGTGGAAACCGTTGCCTTTGCGCAGCGTTTCGACCTGATCAGCTTCCACTTCGTGCTGGCATACGAAGCGCTGGAAAAGCTGCTCGATTTTACCGCGCGCTACCTGGCACCGAATGGAACCGTGTTGATCGGCACCACCACGATGGAAAATTTTCCCGAGACTTTCGCGCGCTGCGATTTTCTCGACTTCGACTTGTTGAGCGGCTTCGTTTCCAACCCGGTGAGCTTCGATGCGCTGCAAAGCCGCATTGCCGATCACGGCGCGTTCCGCATCGCCGATCATCAACCGCAGGTGAAGACGCTGGAGTTCCCCACCAGGGAGTTGTTGCACGAATTCGTTTTCCACTCGGGCTGGGCCAGCGACATTTCGCTGGCGTTCAAGGACCAATTCGAAGCCTTGATCAACGGTGCCGACTATCCTTATCGCGACACTTTCAAATCGCATTCATTGCTGCTCAGGCGTTTATGAACAGGACTTGTTTGATCACCGGCGGTTCTTCCGGCATTGGGCTCGAGCTGGCTCGCCAACTGGGCGCGCGCGGCGAGCGGCTCGTCGTACTCGGCCGCGATCCGCAAAAACTGGCGGCGGCCGGCAAGGTGTTGGGACCCGCGTGCCAAACCTTCAGTGCCGACGTCGGCCAGTTCGGCGAACTGCAGTCTGTTGCCGCCACGCTCGCGAGTAGCAACACGCATATCGACTTCCTAGTGGTCAATGCCGGCATCGTCGAAGTCGCCACCGTGCGCGACATGCAGTTTGCACCACTCGCCGCCGTGCTGCAGACCAACCTCGTCGGCGCCGCGGCCACCGTCAAAGCCTTCCTGCCCTTGCTGCCGGCGGGTAGCAGGATTCTGTTCATCGCCTCCGGTTTCAGCCTGGTGGGAGCGGCAGGCTATGCCGCTTACTGCGCATCGAAGGCGGGGCTTGTAGCGTTCGCCGAAGCGCTGGGCCGCGAATTGCAACGCGACGACATCACGGTGCAGGTCGCCTGCCTGACCGATATCGACACGCCACAATTTGCGCATGAATCACGCAGCAAGCCGGCCTGGATGACGAGCGACGGAGTGCGAACCGCGCCGATGCCGGTGGATCGAGCGTGCCGGAAAATCCTGGCCCAGTGCGACAAGCGGCACTTTTTCATTTTCATCTCCGCCGACGTCAGGGCGCTGTACTACCTGACGCGCTTCCTGCCGCGCCGGTTCCGTGATTGGCTGGTGAACCGCTTGCTGCCGTGGCCGCGCTGAGTCATCGCATGGCCGGCATTGACATCATCGCGGTGGACAGCAAGGCGCTGCGTACCGCCTTCATCGGACTGCCGTGGCAGCTTTATCGCGGCAATCCGTACTGGGTTCCGCCGCTGCTGGCCGACGAGCACTGGCTGTTCGACAAAGCACGGAATCCATTCTTCGTGGAATCGGAAGCCGATTTTTTTCTGGCCCGCGTGAACAGC
>DATJXP010000151.1:0-9755 GCA_035500035.1 Candidatus Acidiferrum sp.
GGCGGCGATGAGCTGCAACCGCAGCCGCTGTCGACGCACCTCAGCATTCTTGGCATCGATATAGGGTTGCAGGAAGTCGAAGAAGGCTTTCTTTTTCAGCTCGATATCGTGAATGGAGGCAAAATCCGGCATCTCCATGACCGAAAGATCCGGGACATGGTAATAGGCCGCTCCACTGGACCCTGTTTGTGGAGCCGGGTTTCCAGTCGGCACCGGTACGTAATAGGCCCCCGCACCAAGGCCAGCCATCAGCAGGCAGTGCAGGAGTATGGCGCGGCGATGTGGGGGAAATGGCGACATAGAAGAATCAGATGATCGTTGAGGTGCCGCTATGCAAGGCACTTGTTTGACCATGAAGATGACGGGCGAATGATAGCATAGGCTGGGCAGCCGACCTGCCTGAAAAGCCCACCTCCCTTAGTTAAGGCTATACATTATAATATTAATATAACTATATGTTATTTAATTATTTTTTGAGCATAACGGGGAGACAGGTACTGAGCTATGCTCCCACTCAGCCGGGGTATAAAGATGCAAAGCCAGCGCGTGAACCGGCCCCTCCAGTTCCTCGTTCAGCAGCTGGTATAACCGCTGATGACGCCTGACCTTGCTGAGACCTTCGAACGCAGTAGCAACCACCACGAGCTTGAAATGGGAGTCAGTGCGCGGCCCTGCATGCATGTGACTTTCATTATCCAGTTGCAGCAATTCTGGCCCCAGTGCCTGTCGTACTTTACTGGTAATGCGATCGGCGACACTCATACTCGACATCCACTGCAAGGATTTGCGACTGAATATTGGGCTTCCCCACTAGAATAGCAACCTTGTTTCCATCCCAAGGAGCTGCCATGGCCATCGGCTGGTATCCCGGCCACATGCACAAGGCCCGCAAAGACATCGCCAGCGCATTGCAGCAGGTCGATGCCGTGCTGGAAATTGTCGATGCCCGCCTGCCCCATGCCAGCGAAAACCCTTTGCTGAACAAGTTGATAGGTAGCAAACCCCGACTGCGTGTGCTCAACAAGGCTGACCTTGCCGACCCGGCCATTTCCGAGCGCTGGCTCTCATGGCATCGACAACACGGCATCGATTGCCTGTTGTTCGAAAAAGACGATGACCAAGCCCTCAAAACCGTGCTGAAGCGCAGTACGGTGGGACTCGAGGCCAAGGCCAGCCGGGCCAACCGACTGATGATCGTCGGTATCCCCAACGTCGGCAAAAGCACGCTGATCAATCTGCTTGCGGGTCGCAAGATAGCCAAGGTGGGCAATGAGCCTGCCGTCACCAAGGCCCGGCAGGAGATCAAACTCGGCGATAACCTGGTATTGCTCGATACCCCCGGCATCCTGTGGCCCAAGCTGGAAGACCAGGAAGCTGCGTATCGTCTGGCTGCCAGCGGCGCCATCCGCAATACCGCCATCGAACTGGGTGACGTCGGCTTGTGGGCTGTCCAGTGTCTGCAGCAGCGTTACCCACAGGCATTGCGCGAACGTTACCAAGTCGATTCCACAGGGCTACCGCCGCTCGCGGTAATGGAAGCCATTGGCCGCAAACGCGGCTGCTTGAGCAAGGCCGGGGTCGATTTCACCAAGGCCGGCGAAGTGGTGCTCAACGACTTGCGCAGCGGCAAGCTGGGCCGCATCAGCCTGGAAACTCCGGATGACATTCCTGTCGTCGCCAACGAATCCGGCATCGGCTGATCCCTCATGCGAGCCGACAAATTCAACAAGGCCATGGCCAAACAGCAAGAACAGGTCGCCACTTCCATCCAGCGCGCCGACCGGGAACAAAGCGTTGTCGTTTTGCTGACGGGCGATGGCAAAGGCAAGACCTCTGCCGGCTTCGGCACGCTGTTGCGTGCTTTGGGTTGGGAGCAGAAGGTGGCTGTCGTGCAGTTCATCAAGGGCACGCAACCCTCCGGCGAAGAATTGCTGCTGCGTGATCGTCATCCGGACATTCCGTTTTTCCAGATGGGCACGGGCTTCACGTGGGACACCCAGAACTTTGCCGGCGATCAGGCGGCAGCCATGCGCACATGGCAGCATGCCGCACAATTGTTGCAGGACCCTGCGCTCGATGTGTTGCTGCTCGACGAGCTGACCTACATGCTGGCGTACAAATTTCTCGAAGAGGCCACGGTGCTAATGGCAATCCGTCAACGCTCGCCGCAGTTGAGCGTGGTGATCACCGGCCGCGGTGGCGGCACCGCATTGCGCGAACTGGCGGATACCGTGTCGGAAGTGAAAAGCCTGAAGCATGCCTATGAATCAGGCATCAAGGCCCGCAAAGGCATCGATTACTGAGCCGACCGGTTTGGCCTAACGGATTTTATCGAGCGCCGCCGCCAGACTGGCGACGGTACGATCGATGTTCTGCAGCTTGTCGAGTCCGAACAATCCGACGCGAAAAGTCCGGTAATCATCGCGCTCATCGCACTGCAACGGCACGCCGGCGGCGACCTGCAAACCTTGCGCGAGCAACTTCTTGCTGCTCTGTAATTCGGGATCGCTGGTATAACTGACGACGACGCCAGATGCCTGGAAACCTTCGGCGGCAACGCTGGTGAACCCCCGACTCTCCATCAGCTTGCGCACCTTGCTGCCCAGCTCCACTTGTTGCTGCTTCAGTTTGGCAAAACCATATTGCTGGTTTTCCAGCATCGAATCGCGGAAGCGACGCAAACTGTCAGTCGGCATCGTCGTGTGATAGGCATGACCGCCCTTCTCGTACGCTTCCATGATCTGCAACCATTTGCCGAGATCGCAGGCAAAGCTGGTGCTGGTGGTTGTACGTACACGCGACAACGCCCGCTCGCTCATCATCACCAGACCGCAGCACGGCGACGAACTCCAGCCTTTCTGCGGCGCGCTGATCAATACATCAATACCCAGCGCCTTCATGTCCAGCCACAGCGTACCGGAAGCAATGCAGTCGATCACCAGCAGGCCGCCGACCGAATGAATGGCATCGGCCACGGCCTTGATGTAGTCATCCGGCAGCACCATGCCGGCGGCGGTTTCCACGTGCGGCGCGAACACCACGGCCGGCTTGCGCGTTTTGATCGTCGCCACCACCTCGTCGATCGGACACGGCACGAACGGAGCCTGCGTGGCGACATGTGTCTGGCGCGCCTTCAACACGATGCTGTCGGCCGGAATGCGGCCCATGTCGAAAATCTGGGTCCAGCGATACGAAAACCAGCCGTTGCGAATCACCATCACGAGTTGATCCGTCGCCAGTTGCCGCGCCACTGCTTCCATGCCGAACGTGCCACTGCCAGGCACGATGGCGACACCATCGGCCTGGTACACCTGTTTCAGGATGGTGGAGCAGTCGCGCATGACGCCTTGGAAAGACTGCGACATGTGGTTCAACGCACGGTCGGTGTAGACCACCGAATATTCGAGCAGACCGTCGGGGTCGACGTTCGGGAGCAAGCCTGGCATGGGAGATTGTGAGATAAGGTTGAAACGGATTCCGCATATTATCGCGTAATGGCCGAAAAGGCGCATGGGGGGAGCCGTTGGCAATGAAAACAAGCAGCCGCATTGCTGCGTTACTGGCCGAGGTACGCGCCTGCACTCTGTGCGCACCGCATTTGCCGCTAGGCCCGCGACCGGTTCTGCAACTGGACCCTGCCGCCGCCATCCTGATCGCCGGCCAGTCCCCCGGCCGCAAAGTGCATGCGACCGGACTGCCGTTCAACGATGCGAGCGGTGACCGACTACGCCTGTGGCTGGGGCTGACGCGCGAACAATTCTACGACCCGAAACTCGTGGCCATCCTGCCGATGGGATTTTGCTATCCGGGCACCGGTAAATCCGGCGATCTGCCTCCGCGCCCTGAATGCGCCGCACATTGGCGCGCTTCATTGCTGCAAACTTTGCAGCGACTGCGGCTCACCATCGTGCTGGGGCAATATGCTGTTGCCTGGCATCTGCCGCAGGAAGCCGGCGGTCTGACGCGAGCGGTCGAAAACTGGCAACGCTATTGGCCCGACGTGGTGCCGCTGCCTCACCCCAGCCCGCGCAACAACGGCTGGCTCGTGCGCAATCCGTGGTTCGAACGGGAACTCGTACCGCAACTGCGCGACCGGGTGACGACCATCCTGCATCAACGCGGATAGAACACCGGAATCTTCGCATCGACATTGACCCACACCGATTTCGGCTCGGTGTACTCGTGCATGGCAAAGTGCCCCATTTCACGGCCGTAGCCGCTGTCCTTGACGCCGCCGAACGGCGAGCCCGGGTGGAACCGTTTGTAGCAGTTGATCCACACCATGCCGGCTTCCATGTGGCGGGCCATCAGGTGAGCCCGCTGCAGATTGTTGGTCCACAGCCCACCGCCCAGTCCATAAATGGTGTTGTTGGCCATCGCCAGCACTTCGGCATCATCCTTGAAGGTAGACACCACGACGAAGGGACCGAACACTTCTTCCTGGCATACGCGATCATTCACCGATTTGGCGCGCACTACCGTCGGCTCGACGAAGCAACCTTGTTGCAAGTCCGGATTGGCGGGTGCCTTGCCACCCAACAGTATTTCGCCTCCCTGCTCCTGCGCGATCTTGCAGTAACTCAACACGCGTTCCTGGTGCAGCTTCGACGTCAATGGACCCATCTCGGTGGTCGGATCGAGCGGATTGCCGAGTTTGATCGACGCCGCGAGCTTGAGGAATTTGTCGAGGAATTGCCCGGCGATTTTTTCGTGCAACAGCAAGCGCGAACCGGCGATGCAGGCCTGCCCCTGGTTATGGAAGATCGCGAACGCCGAGCCATTGACGGCCGCATCGAGGTTGGCATCTTCAAACACGATGTTGGCGCCCTTGCCGCCAAGTTCCAGTTGGATGCGTTTCAGATTACCGGCGGAAGCCTGGACGATCTTGCGCCCGGTTGCCGTGGAGCCGGTAAACGACAGCTTGTCGACGCCCTTGTGTTCGGCCAGATATTGGCCCGCGATATGACCATAGCCTGGCACCACGTTGATGACACCGGCAGGAAATCCGACTTCACGCGCCAGTTCCGCCACGCGCAACGTCGACAGCGGCGTCAGTTCAGCCTGCTTCATCACCACGGTATTGCCTGCGGCCAGCGCCGGGCCGAGTTTCCAACTGGTGAACATCAACGGAAAATTCCACGGCACCACCTGCCCCACCACGCCGACCGGCACGCGCGTCACGTAGTTGAGAAAACCGGTATCGACCGGTATCACCACTCCTTCGTTCTTGTCGGGCATGCCGGCGAAGTAGCGAAACGTCGCCGTCGTGCGCATCACGTCGAGATTGCGCGTATCGCGGATCGGATGGCCGGTGTCGAGCGATTCGATCAACGACAGGTTGTCGCGATCCTTTTCGATGGCATCGGCCAACTTGCCGATCAAAACGCCACGATCCGAAGGAGACATCGCAGCCCAGGCCGGGAATGCCTTGCGCGCCGCCGCGACGGCACGATCGACGTCCGCATGTTTCGCTTCGCTCACTTTCGCCAGCAACGAATTGTCGTAGGGATTGAACACGTCGAAGGTGGCGCCATCGAGCGCATCGACGAATTCGTTATTGATGAACAGCCTGGTCTGGAAATTGGGTTGGTTCATGGAAACTCCGTAAAAGCGCCCGCGGCGTTCGAAGCAGCGTTTCTGACTGGCGCAACAGAATTACAAGTTGAACCACTGCTCCTTCATAAAAAAGTGCCGGAGTCGTTACGGCTCCGGCACTCGGTTGGCCGACCACTGTGCGCAGTCAGTCCGGATTTAAATATAAAACTGGCTCAATGGTTGCGGGAATACATCAGCATGTCGGTTTGCGAGCCTGTGCCGATGCTCCAGGAATTGTTGATGTTGGTAGCAGAAGCAGCCCTGTCGTAATTGAATTGCCCGCCCGGATTGGCAAGATCGCTCCGACGATGATCGTATTTTTGCCACTCCTGCGCAGTCATGCAGAGTTCCTGCTCGGTGCGGGCGTTGCGGCAGGTCACTCCGGCATTCATGAGACTCGTACGACGGTCGAACTCGGCCCACTGCGCTGCGGTACCACAGTAATTCTGTTCTTTTCTGATCCCATCAGTTGTCGTAGTGACTTGCCGACAGATGGCCTCTGCGGCCGGGGCGACCGTCTGATCACCAACAGCGGCAATGCCTGCCGCAGGCACTACGATCACCGCTGTCATCAGTAATGAATACAACGCTTTCATAAGGCCTCCTTTCGATCAGATTGTGGTCGATAGTCCGGCTATCAGTACCTGGATCGGCAGGTGTCGAGGCCGCGCCTCGACACCTTGGTCAGTTTACCAACGCGAAGCAGTGATCGGGAACGGCTCCAGCTCGCCCTTGGCGTACTTCTCTTCCAGGCCCGGGGTTCCGTTTTCCAGCACCATCAGCATCGAGCGCTTCGGCGAAAAGCCCTGATGGCGGATGTCGGCCGGCATCGCGCAGACATCGCCGGACTTCATGACGATGCGGCCGCGCGGGTTGCCGGTGTTCTTGTCCTGGATATTCCAGTGGATCTCGTCGGTCAACTGGATGAACCATTCGTTGCGGTCATTGCCATGGATCACCGGCAGCATGTGCTCTTCGCTGGTCACGCAGCAGATGCAGGCTTGCGTGATCGACGTGAACGACGGATTCCACGTCACGTCGGCACGGGCGATGTGATCGAACAGGTTGAACGCATGCACCTGGTCTTCGAAACCGGGCTCGATCTCGATGTCCGGTTTGTCGTATTTCAGGTCGGCGAAGGCGCGGTTGATCGGGTGGCCGCTGGCGTCGCTGCGCGGCTTGGTATCGCCGGGCAGGCCCATCATGCGGCGGGCCGGCTCGAAACCGCGAATCAGCGGATCGCTGCGTTCCTTGACCTTGGCGCCAAGCGGCGAACCGGTTTCCATCGGCGCGCGCAGCGGGTCGTAGCCTTCGTTGATCCAGTCCTTGGAAATGGTTTCGAAGGCAACGCGCACGTCGTCGGTGTTGAAGGTTTCCAGCAGATCGACACCGGTTTCACGATGGCCCTTGCTGTAGGTGCCGGCGTAGATATCGACCGTGCCGTAATGGTTCTGGGTACCGAACACGTCATCGAAGAAAATCCAGCCGTAGAAGAAACCCCAGCCGATATCGCGCACCATCGCGCGCAGGAAGCGATCGACTTCGATCGTGTGTTTGCCCTTCGGCCAGCCGACGTGCACGAAGTACATGTCGCGCTCGAACGTGAAGCTGCCGAACTGGAACTTGCGATAGCCCAGCACCGGATCCGGTGCAGAAGCGATGATTTTGGTGCTCTGGATTGCCATGTTCATGAAAAATTCCTCGCGAAGTTGTTTGCTGTTGATCCGGCGCCCCGTAGGGGCACGCCACGGCGTGCCCGGCTTATTCGAGCACGCAAATCTTCGACCACCGCTCGATACTCTCGGGGCCGGCACAAGTCTGGATCAGGCACACCGACGGCTTGGCAGCACTGAGTTGGTATGCCGCGTTTTTCGGCAACAATACTTCATGGCCACGGCGGGCGCGCACCTTGCCCATCTTTTTACCTTTGGGCTGACCGTTCACCTTGGCGGCGCCCGCCTTGTGCGTGGGTTTCTGATCGTCGCCGAGTTGGAAGAAGGTGAATTCGATTTCGCCGTCCATCACGATGGCGAACTCGTCATGCGGCGCGGTGTACCAGGCGGAAGTCCCTTCGGCCCGCACCACTTCGGCGGCGTATTCGAGGTTGGACACTACCATCACCCGCTCATAGGGCTTGGAGTCGTTGGCCACTTCGAAGATGTTGGAGAAGGCGTAATGCCTCAGGTCGTCGTTGAGTTCGATGCTGCCTTTTTCATAGGAAGCCAACGAACCGACTTTGGTTTTGAATGTCATTGATTTTCCCCTCTTGTTTGACGTGACAGGATCATAGGCAGCCCCTGCCGCTATGGCAAGGCGAACACATAAAGGTGGTTATCGGTACCCACTTTCAGCCCCGGCAGCAGCCGGCGGTGCGCCGAGGTGGTGACGGACGACCCGGTGCTGGCGGCCACATACTGCTTGCCGTTGACGGCAAAGGTGATCGGGTAGCCGGTTACCGACGAACCGAGATTCACTTGCCACAGCACCCTGCCGGTGTCCTGGTCGAAGGCGCGGAAATTGCCTTCGAGATCGCCGCCGAACACCAGCCGGCCGCCGGTGGCCACCATCGACAGCGCCGTGCCGGGCATGTCGAAAGTCCAGGCGGTCTTGCCGGTTTCGGCCGACACGGCATAGACGGTGCCTATCCCCTTCGCGTCCGGCGCCAGTTTGTCGCGGCCGGTGGTGCCGTACAGCGCGTCGGCATCGGGTTTGGACAGCGTGACGGTGACATCGGCGCAGGTGTTCTGCAGGCCGTAATACATCAACTTGGTCAGAGGGCTGTAGGCACCGGCCCACCAGTTCTTGCCGCCGGTCAGCGCCGGGCACACTTCGACCTTGTCACCCTTGGCGTGGAACTGGGTGGCGGGGTTCACCGTCACTTCGCCGGTCTTGCCGTCGATGTTGGTGACCACGTTCTGATGCACGGTCGGCCGCGCCCACAGGAACTTGCCATTGGTGCGATCCAGCGTATAGACAATGCCGCTCTTGCCGGGAATGCCGGTCAATACCTTGTAGGTCTTGCCCTTGACGATGTCGGGGCTGATCCACGCCACTTCTTTTGGGTCGGGAGTGACTTCGGTATCGATCAACAGCCGCTCGAACGGATGGTCGAGATCCCAGTGATCGACCAGGTGCTGGTAATACCAGACGATCTTGCCGGTGTCGGGATTAATCGCCAGCGTCGAGTTGTGGTACAGGTATTTCTTGTCGTTGCCGGCCAGCAGGAATTTCGGCGCCGGCGCGGTGACCGACGTGCCCATGTAGATCAGATCAAGTTCGGGATCGTAGCTCGGCACCATCCACGAACCGACGTGCCAACGCGCCTCCCACGGCAGGCCGCCCCAGGTGTCCTCGCCGCCTTCGCCCGGTTTCTGAATCGTGTGCAACCGCCACAGTTCCTTGCCGGTGGCCGGATCGTGCGCAGTGATCACGCAGGCTTCGGGCCCGCCCTGCGGCATGCAGTTGCGGCCGGAAACGACCTTGCCCTTGATGATGATCGGCCCATTGCTCTGCTGTGCCGGATTAACGCGATAGTCGAGCACCCGGGTTTCCCATTTCACCTTGCCGGTTTTGGCGTCGAGCGAAACCAGGAAGTCATCATTGGTGGACAGGAAAATGGCATCGCCGTAAATCGCCATGTTGCGCTTGGTTTCGATGGCGGGAATGTAATCGCCGAGATCCTCCGGCATCTTGCGGCGGTATTCCCACAACTGTTTGCCGGTGGCGGCATCGACGGCGCTGACGACATCGCCCGGATGCGGCATATACAGAATGCCGTCGTGCACCAGCGGCGTGCCTTCCTGCACCGAGCCCTTGTTGAGCGGCATGTCCCACGCCAGCTTCAGGCTGGCGACGTTGTCGCGGGCAATTTGCTTGAGCGGGCTGTAACCCCACGAATCCAGCGTGCGTCGCCACATCAGCCAATCGCCATCGGCCGGATGTTCGATCATCGCTTCGGTAACGGGTTTTCCACCGGTGGTTTGGGCCGATGCACCGGCCATTATTAATGTGACACCTGTCAGCCCCAGCATGACGGCGCAAAGCCGCTTCATGGTCGATGCCATGCAATTCCCCTGAACAAGCCATGTCTATGATGTTGTCCATCGAATCTAGCAAAGTCGCGCTAACGCTGCCACCGGAGTGCACGAGCGACAGGCCTG
>DATJXP010000152.1:0-2759 GCA_035500035.1 Candidatus Acidiferrum sp.
CGACCAACCGCAGACGTTTCCCAACCTGGAACTGGATTTCAGCGACCCCACCAACAAACTGATGGCCAATCGTCTGTTTACGCCACAGGAATACCTGCCGGCGGAATTGCAGCAAGTGGACAAAATGCCGGCCAAGAGTTCGGTGCAAGTACAACTCGAACTGGTGGATCCGGGCAGCGAGGCCGTCAATTACAAGGTCGTACTGCACTCGCCCTGACCGGGTTTGGTTGGACTGCACCCGGCCGCGCAGTTAAAATTGCACCCTCGACAGCCAGGGCTGTTTTTCCGTGATCCAGATCGGCTCCCATCAACTCGAATCCAACGTGGTGCTCGCTCCGATGGCAGGCATCAGCGACCGCCCATTCCGCCGTTTGTGCCGTCAATTCGGCGCCGCATTGACCGCCACCGAAATGCTCAGCGCCCATGTGCAGCTGACACATCCGCAAGGCAGCGGTCTGCGCGGCATCCATCGTGACGAAGCGTCGCCGCGCGTCGTGCAGATCGCAGGCGCCGATCCGCAATTGATGGCTGCATGCGCCAGGCTCAATGTCGAACAAGGCGCCGAGATCATCGACATCAACATGGGCTGCCCGGTCAAGAAAGTGCTGAAACAGGCGGCAGGTTCCGCGCTGCTGAAAGACGAGCCGTTGGTGCGCGACATTCTGCACAGCGTCGTGCAGGCAGTGGCAGTGCCTGTCACGCTGAAAATCCGTACGGGCTGGAGTCCTGATTTGCGCAATGGCGCCACCATCGCCCGCATTGCCGAAGACACCGGCATCCGCTCGCTCGCCGTCCACGGCCGCACCCGCGCCTGCATGTTCAACGGCGATGCCGAGTACGACACCATCGCCGCTATCAAGGCCGCCGTGCGCATCCCGGTATTTGCCAATGGCGACATCACCTCTGCCGCAAAGGCAAAACAAGTACTCGATCACACCGGTGCCGACGGCGTGATGGTGGGCCGCGGTGCGCGCGGCAGGCCGTGGCTGTTCCGCGAAATCACCCAGTTTCTGCAAACCGGCACGCAACCGCAGGCACTGCCGCTCGCGTTCATCCACAAACTGGTGTTGCAACACGTCAGGGAGTTGCATCAATTCTACGGTCCTTCGCTCGGCCTCGGTTTTGCGCGCAAGCACGTCGCGTGGTACCTGGAACACTACCCCGGCGCGCTGGATTTCCGCCGCCGGTTCAACGCACTCGACAGCGCCGCCGCGCAACTCGAACAACTCGACTGCTTTTTCCTGCAACTGCAGCAGACGGAATTCGCCGCATGAAGAACGCCAAGGAAGATCTCAAGCCGGAACCACCCACCATCGTTACCGCCAGCAACGGCAACGCGGTGCCGCTGCGAATCAGCGTACGCGCCGCCGTCGGCGCCTACCTCGATCATGTCGATGCAACCGAGATCACCGGTTTCTACGACCTGGTGCTGGCCGAAGTCGAAGTGCCGCTGTTGCAAGCGGTGATGGAGAAGGTCCGCTACAACCAGAGCAAGGCCGCGCGCCTGCTCGGGCTCAATCGCGCCACGTTGCGCACCAAATTACGCCGTTACCATCTGCTGGATTGATCATGTCTCTCGCCGCCATACCCGCCAACACCGAACCGACGCCGATCCGGCGCGCCCTGCTCAGCGTCTCCGACAAGACCGGCATCGTCGATTTCGCCCGCGCGCTTGGCGCACTCGGTGTCGAACTGCTGTCCACCGGCGGCACCTGGAAACTGTTGCGCGACGCCGGGATCGCGGTCACCGAGATCGGTGACTACACCGGCTTTCCCGAGATCATGGGCGGCCGCGTCAAAACGCTGCATCCACGCGTGCATGGCGGCATCCTGGGCCGGCGCGCACTCGATGCGCAGGTGATGGCGCAACACGACATCCCCGGCATCGACCTCGTCGTCGTCAACTTGTATCCGTTCGCCGCCACGGTGGCGAAGCCGGATTGCACGCTGGCAGATGCGATCGAGAACATCGACATCGGCGGCCCCACCATGCTGCGTGCCGCCGCCAAAAACCATTCGTGGGTCACGGTGGTGGTGAATCCGGCCGATTACCAGGCCGTGCTGCAAGAGTTGCAGCAACGCGGCAGCGTCAGCTACGCCACGCGTTACCGGCTCGCAGTCAGCACATTCGAACACACGGCGGCCTACGACGGCGCCATCGCCAATTATCTCGGCGCACGCGATGAGCGCGGCAGTGCCGTGCTGTTCCCGCAAACCTGGAACAGCCAGCACGTACTGAAGCAAACACTGCGCTACGGCGAGAATCCGCATCAACAGGCCGCGTTCTACGTCGATGCCACACCGCGCGAAGCCGGCGTGTCCACCGCGACGCAATTGCAAGGCAAGGAGCTGTCGTTCAACAACATCGCCGACACCGATGCCGCACTCGAGTGCGTGAAAGCGTTCAGCGAACCGGCCTGCGTCATCGTCAAACACGCCAACCCCTGCGGCGTCGCCGTCGCCGGGGATCTGCTCACCGCCTACGACCTCGCCTACCGCACCGACCCGACTTCGGCCTTCGGCGGCATCATCGCCTTCAACCGCGAACTCGACGGCGCTACCGCGCGCGCCATCGTCGAACGCCAGTTTGCCGAGGTGATCATCGCGCCAAGCGTCTCCGCCGATGCCAAGGCCGCGATCTCACGTCGCGACAACCTGCGGTTGCTGGCTTGCGGTGCGTTGCCGCCGCACGGAGTGCAGGACTGGGATTACAAGAAAGTCACCGGCGGCCTGCTGGTGCAGCATCGCGATCTCGGCAC
>DATJXP010000153.1:0-2768 GCA_035500035.1 Candidatus Acidiferrum sp.
CGTCCTGTCTCACCGTCAGCATCGGCCTGGTGTCGGTGGTACCGAAGCAGGCGATACTCGACTTCAACAAGCTGATGACCAGTGCCGATAAAGCACTGTACGAAGCCAAAAGCTGCGGTCGCAACTGCCTGGTGGTTTACAACCAGTTGGAACATCCGGCCGCCAACGACGGCGTCGAGACGGCAACCCGGTTCGCCAAGACTATCCCTTTTTCCAGAATTGCCGGCACAGCGCGATAAGTTGTTCGTGCGCGGGATTGAGGTGGCGTCCCGATTGGTAATACAGCCCGACCTGGCGCTCGATAGTGGAGAAGGGCAGGCCTTCCAGCACCACCAGCTTGGCACACAATGGCTCTTCGTCCAGCAAGCGCCGGCTGATGAACGACACGCCGAGCCCCTGTTCCACCAGGTGGATGCGCAGGCTCAGGCTCGACACTTCCCACACCGCCTGGAAGCGGTCGCGTATGCGCTGCTGCGACGGCCGCGCTTCCGGCGTGTCGAGAAACGACGTGATCAGCGTGCAGTGATGCAGATGTTTGGCCGGCGCCTTGCGCACTTCGTCGAACAGCGGATGCCTGGGACTGATCACCAGGTGGCGGTTCTCGCGGTACAGCGGCACCGTGGTGAAGGCGTCCATGTATTTCTGGAAGGGGCCGATGGCGAGATCGGCCTGGCCCGACAGCACGGCATAGATCAGGTTGCGGCTCGGCAGTTCGGTGACCTTGATCAGCGTGTCGGCATGCGATTTGGCGAAGCGGCGCAACAACTGTGGCGCGTGAAAGCGCGTGATCGTGCTGTTGATCGCCAGGTTCAGTGTGTGGCGTTCGCCGCGCTTGAGCTGGGCGATGTCTTCCAGCGTCTGCTGTTCCTGCTGCAGCATCGCATTGGCGTGATCGAGCAGGCGGCGGCCGGCATCGGTCAGCTTGAGCTGGCGGCCGCGCTTGATCAGTGCCGCGCCCAGCTTGGCTTCGAGGTTGGCGATGGTCTGGCTCACCGCCGATTGGGTGACATGCAGACGCTCGGCGGCGCGGTTGAAGCCGTTGGCTTCCACCACCGCCTGAAAGGTCTTGAGTTCGGCGTGTTCGAGGCGCATAAGCTCAACTTATCCAATCATTAGCAATATTAAGTGCCCTGATTTTAGGGCCAGTCCTATACTCCTGCCACTTGCATCGGCAATCGAGGGCGCTGCCATGTCCGATACCGAATTCTTCTCCGCCGATCTCGCCGGCGTCATCGTCGGCGAAACCGCCATTTCCGACGTACAGGGCGACAGCGGCCGGCTCAGCTACCGCGGCTATTCGATCGACACACTGGTCGGCAAACCGTTCTGGCAAGTGGTGTGGCTGGTGTTGTTCGGCGCGTATCCCGATGCCGCGCAGGAAACTTCGTTGCGCGATGCGATGGCGGCGCACAGCCAGTTGGATGCGAAAGAGTTGACGCTGCTGAAGAGCCTGCGCCGCGACCTGCACCCGATGCTGGTGCTGCAAGGGCTGGTGCCGCTGTTGCCGCTGACGCCGAAAGTGCAATTGCCTGGCCTCAGCGGCCCGGCGCAAACCGGTTTGCTGCTGGCGGCCAAGTTGCCGACGCTGTTGGCGGCGTGGCGCCGGCTCGAGCTCGGCCTTGAGCCGCTGGCGCCGGATGTGGACGCCGGCTTCCACGAAAATTTCCTGACCATGTTCAACGGCAGCAAGCCGACGGCGAAACAGGTGCAGACACTCGACGTCACCCAGATATTGCAGATGGAACACAGCTTCAACGCCGGCACCTTCGCCGGCCGCGTTTGCGCCAGTACGCTGGCGCCGATCCAGTCGAGCATTTCGGCCGCTATCGGCACGCTGTACGGCCCGCTGCACGGCGGTGCCGACCAGGCGGCGATGGAAATGGCGCGCAGCATCGGCGATGCCTCGAAGGCGGCGCAGTGGGTGGCCGACACGCTGGCGCGCAAGCAGAAGATCATGGGCATGGGCCACCGCGAATACCGCGTGGTCGATCCGCGCGCGAAAATTCTCAAACCGATGGCAATCGAACTGTGTACCGACGGCGAAGCCAAACGCCTGCTCGAGGTGCTGGTGGCGGTCGAAGCCGCCTGCGCCGACGAGTTCCGCAAGAAGGGCAAGGAAATCTGGGCCAACGTCGAGTTCTACAAAGGCGCGGTGTTCCACCAGCTCGGCATACCGCCGCATTACTACACCTCGCTGTTTGCGATGGCGCGCATCTACGGCTACATCGCGCACTTCCTCGAGTTCAGCCAGCACAGTGCGTTGATCCGTCCGCGCGCCCGTTACGTTGGCCCGCAGCACTGAGTCGAATGATTCGTACTTAAGGCGTCGGAGTCACTTGGGGCCAGTGAGTGCCAATCGCTTGCGCTCCCCAGCTCGTGCATCCGTCGCTTCCGCTCCTCCTTGGCACGACTGGCTCGCCGCGATTGGCTTCGACTCCCGACTCAGGTGACTCCGACTCTTATCGTCATAGTGAGTCGATGTCTGGGAATCGAGAGACGTCTCAATGAAATCCGGCTTCGTGCCCAGACTCTGCTCAGAAGCCTGAGAGCCAATCGCGGCGAGCCGGTGCTGCGGGCGACGAGCGATAGCGAGGGAGCTGCAGCAGCGGGGGTGAGGCCAAGCGATTGCAAAGCACAGCTTTGCGCTTGGTCGAACGCCACGAGGCTATGCCGAGTGGCCGGACACGCAAGCGATTGGCCGGCTCTGCACCTGTCGATGGATGGACATTGACGGCGGTGCCTCCTATCCTTGCCAGCCTCGTTTTCCG
>DATJXP010000154.1:0-9187 GCA_035500035.1 Candidatus Acidiferrum sp.
AGGCATGACGGTATTGCTGGTGGAACAGAAGCTCGGTTTCGCCAAGCGCGTCGGCCGCGAGTTCCGCCTGATGGAGAAAGGCCGCATCGTCGCCGGCGACGTCATGGCCAACCTCAGCGAAGAGCTGATCCGCAAGCACCTGGCGGTGTGACGCATGAACACCCACGTCCCGCTGACTGATCTCGAATTGAACGACTCCGCCACCAGTGGCGCCAGCACCCACGGCCACTGGCCCGCGCAATTACATCTGCGCTTTCACCGGACCGCCGGCAACGGCTGCAAATTGGTTCACAACCGGCACGAGGGACCTCTGGTGGTCCAGCGTCCTTTTTACCCGGAGGACGGCAATCTGGCCCATGTCTATCTGCTGCATCCGCCCGGCGGTCTGGTGTCCGGCGACGATTTACGCATCCATCTGCAACTCGGCGAAGCGGCACAGGTGCTGTGCACCACGCCCGGCGCCGGCCGCCTGTATCGCGCCCGCAGCGACAAGCGTTTGCAGCAGCAACATTGTCTGCTCGAAGTTGCCGCCGATGCGTCGCTGGAATGGTTTCCGCTGGAAACCCTCGCCTTTCGCGGCGCGCATGCCAGGCTGACCACCGAAGTGAAGTTGTCCGGCACTGCCCGCTTCTGCGGCTGGGACCTGATCGCGCTCGGCCACGTCGCCAACCGCGTGCGTTTCGACGACGGTGAACTGACGCAGCGTTTTCGCGTGTTTCACGACGACGTCCCGGTGCTGCTCGAACAATTGCAATTGCGCGGCGGCAATACCGCATTTGCCGACGGTGCCGCCGGCTTGCGCGGCAACAGCGTCAGCGGCGTGTTCCTGTGCGGGCCTTACCCGGAGCCTGTGTTGCGCCAGTTCGACTTGATCGCCCTGCAAGCGGCGTTGCCGGCGGCGCTGCAAGACTGCTGCGGCCTGACCCGGGTCGGCACCTTCGTCGTCGGCCGCTACCTCGGCGACAGCGCCAGCGACGCGCGCGACTGTTTCATCCGCTGGTGGGAAGTGTTGCGTCCTTCGCTGCTGCAACGCCCCGCCTGCAAGCCCCGCATCTGGACCACGTGAGAGCCACTCATGGAATTGCTGCCGCGCGAAAAAGACAAACTGCTGATCTTCACCGCCGCCTTACTGGCGGAGCGGCGCCTGGCGCGCGGGCTGAAATTGAATTACCCCGAAGCCGTGGCGTTGATCACGATGCACATCATGGAAGGCGCGCGCGATGGTCGTACCGTGGCGGAGCTGATGAGTGCGGGGCGTGAGGTACTGAAGGCGGATCAAGTAATGGATGGCGTTGCGTCGTTGATCAAGGAAGTTCAAGTCGAAGCGACGTTTCCCGATGGGACCAAATTGGTAACTGTTCATGAGCCGATTGTTTGATCCTTTATTTTCTCAGAGCACGCGACAGGGGCAGACAGTGCTGTTGGGAAACGCCGTGAACCCATCCATGGGGGCTCGCTCTGCAACGTCCATGTTGCAGAGCGTTCCCAACAGCACTGTCTGCCCCTGCCGCTTCGAGAATTGCGAGGACTTCCGATGATTCCCGGCGAACTCAAACCTGCAAGTGAACCAATCGAGCTCAACGTCGGCCGCAAGACCGTGAAAGTCCGCGTCGATAACACCGGCGATCGTCCGATCCAGGTCGGTTCGCACTACCACTTCTTCGAAACCAATCCCGCGCTGCGCTTCGAGCGCAAACTCGCGCTTGGCATGCACCTCAACATTGCCGCCGGCACCGCAGTTCGCTTCGAGCCCGGCCAAGGTCGCGAAGTCGAGTTGGTCGAATATGCAGGAACGAAAACGATCTACGGCTTCCGCGGTGAAGTCATGGGCAAGCTCGAATGAACAGGTCACAGATCTCGAAAGCCCGCCGGCAGAGTATGTCTCCGAAACCTTGTGAGGCAGGGACAGCCGAACAAGAGCCTACAGGGATGTATTTACGGCGTGTTTCGGAGACGTACTCTGCCGGCGGGCGTGCGCTGAACTAACACGAACGGACCACAAGCGATGACGAAGCTAGACAGAGCCACCTACGCCTCGATGTTCGGCCCGACGAAAGGCGACAAGCTGCGCCTCGCCGACACCGAACTCTGGATTGCGATCGAAAAGGACTACACCACCTACGGCGACGAAGTGAAATTCGGCGGCGGCAAGGTCATCCGTGACGGCCAGGGCCAAAGCCAGGTCGGTGAAGCCCACAGCGTCGATCTCGTCATCACCAACGCCGTCATCATCGACCACTGGGGCATCGTCAAAGCCGACATCGGCGTCAAGGGCGGCCGCATCTGCAAAATCGGCAAGGCCGGCAATCCCGACGTGCAAGCCAATGTCGATATCGTCATCGGCCCCGGCACCGAAGTGATCGCCGGCGAAGGCAGCATCGTCACTGCCGGCGGTATCGACGCCCACATCCACTTCATCTGCCCGCAGCAGGTGGAAGAAGCGCTGATGAGCGGCGTCACTACCATGATAGGCGGCGGCACCGGGCCGGCCACCGGTACCAATGCCACCACCTGCACGCCGGGACCGTGGAATATCCATCGCATGTTGCAGGCCACTGACATGATGCCGATGAACTTCGGTTTTCTCGGCAAGGGCAATGCCTCGCTGCCGCAATCGCTGGAAGAGCAACTGATCGCCGGCGCTTGCGGACTCAAGTTGCACGAAGACTGGGGTACCACCCCAAGCTCGATCGATTGTTGTTTGAGCGTGGCGGAAAAATACGACGTGCAGATCGCCATCCACACCGACACGCTGAACGAGAGCGGTTTCGTCGATGACACCATCGCCGCGTTCAAGGGCCGCGTGATCCACACCTATCACACCGAAGGCGCCGGCGGCGGCCACGCGCCCGACATCATCAAGGCCTGCGCGTTTCCCAACGTGCTGCCCTCTTCCACCAACCCGACGCGGCCCTACACGCGCAACACCGTCGATGAACATCTCGACATGCTGATGGTGTGCCACCATCTCGATCCCGACATTCCGGAAGACGTTGCCTTCGCCGACTCGCGCATCCGCAAGGAGACCATCGCCGCCGAAGACATCCTGCACGACCTCGGCGCCTTCAGCATGATCTCGTCGGATTCGCAGGCGATGGGCCGCGTCGGCGAAGTGATCACCCGCACGTGGCAGACCGCGCACAAGATGAAAGTACAGCGCGGCCCGCTGGCGCCGGACACCCGCGAGGCCGACAACTTCCGCGTCAAACGCTACATCGCCAAGTACACGATCAATCCGGCCATCACCCACGGCATCGCCCATGCCGTCGGTTCCGTCGAAGCCGGCAAGCTGGCCGACCTGGTGCTGTGGAATCCGGCCTTCTTCGGCATCAAGCCGTCGTTGATCCTGAAAGGCGGCATGATCGCCGCTGCCGCGATGGGCGACCCCAATGCATCGATCCCGACGCCGCAACCGGTGCACTACCGGCCCATGTTTGGTGCATTTGGCGCCGCCGCTGCTGCAACTTGCATCACTTTCACCAGTCAAGCCGCAGTGGCAGCCGGAGTTGCCCAGCAACTCGGGCTTGCACGAAGGCTGGTGCCCTGTCAAAACACCCGCAGCATCACCAAGGCGTCGATGATCCACAACGATTGGTTGCCCGCCATCACGGTCGATCCGCAAACCTACGAAGTACGTGCCAACGGCGAACTGCTCACCTGCGAGCCGGCCACCGAACTGCCGCTGGCGCAACGCTATTGTCTGTTCTGAGGCTGCAACATGAGCACGCTACTGGAAGTGTACGACCGTCTCGGTGCCAGCAGCGCCGGCGATACCGGCAACGCCGACGGTAAACTCGTGCTCGATCACGAACAGCGCGACAAGGGCCGCCTGAAAACGCAGACCAGCGACGGCCGCACGGTGGGCCTGTTCCTCGAACGCGGCACGCCGCTGTCGATCGGCGAAATGCTGCTGACGCAGTGCGGCAAGCATTTGATAGTCGAAGGTGCGCCGGAACCGGTGGTCACCGCCCGTTGTGACGATTGGGGCACTTTCAGCCGCGCGTGCTACCACCTCGGCAATCGTCACGTAAAAATCCAGCTTGGCGAACGCTGGTTGCGCATCCTGCCCGACCACGTGCTGGAAGACCTGCTGCAGCGGCTCGGATTGTGCATGGAGCATGAGGTTGCCGTCTTCATTCCGGAAGGAGGAGCCTATGGACATCACCACCACTGACACCGCGCTGCTGCGCTTGCTGCAACTGGCGAGTCCGGCGCTGCCGGTTGGCGCCTACGCGTTTTCGCAGGGCCTGGAAGCGGCCATCGACCAGGCGTGGCTGACCGATGCCAACGATGTGTACGAGTGGCTGGGACTGCAACTCGACCATGGCCTTGCCCATGTCGATCTGCCCATCGTGCTGCGCTTGCAGAAGTCGTGGCTGCAGCGCGATTCGGTCGAAGTGCGTTACTGGAACTCCTGCCTGCTCGCCTCGCGCGAAACCTCCGAACTGCGGCTGGCGGAAACCGCCACCGGCGAAGCGCTGGCGCGTTTGCTGCCGTCGCTCGACATCCTGCTGCCGTATGCGCTCAAACCGCCGACGTTCGCCGCGCTGTTCGCGCTGGCCGCCGCGCACTGGCGCTTGTCGGCGGCGTTGCTGCTGCACGGTTATGCCTGGGCCTGGCTGGAAAACCAGGTGATGGCCGCCACCAAGTTGCTGCCGCTGGGTCAAAGCCAATCGCAGGCCCTGCTGTCGCGCTTGCTCGAGCGCGTGCCCGCCGCCATCGAAACCGCGCAAACGCTGCCGATCGCCGAGATCGGCGGCAGCCTGCCCGGCCTCGCGCTCGCCAGCATCCGCCACGAAAACCAGTATTCACGATTGTTCCGTTCCTGAGCGAGGACTCCATGCCAACGATGAAGCCCAAACAAACCCTGCGTGTCGGCATCGGCGGCCCGGTCGGCTCCGGCAAGACCGCGTTGCTGCGCTGCCTGTGCCTGGCGATGCGCAACCATTACGACATCGCGGTGGTCACCAACGACATCTACACCAAGGAAGACGCCGACTTCCTGACCCGCCACGAAGCGCTGGCCGCCGATCGCATCATCGGCGTCGAAACCGGCGGCTGCCCGCACACGGCGATCCGCGAGGATGCGTCGATGAATCTGGCCGCGGTGGACGAACTGATCCAGCGCCACGGCAATGTCGATGTCATCTTCGTCGAGAGCGGCGGCGACAACCTGAGCGCCACCTTCAGCCCCGAGCTGTCCGACCTCACCATTTACGTGATCGATACCGCCGCCGGCGACAAGATTCCGCGCAAGGGCGGCCCCGGCATCACCAAGAGCGACTTGCTGGTGATGAACAAGACCGACCTGGCGCCGATGGTCAATGCATCGCTCGAGATCATGGCGGTTGACGCCAAACGCATGCGCGGCACGCGGCCGTTCGTGTTCACCAACCTGAAAACCGGCAGCGGCCTCGACCAGGTGATCCGCTTCATCGTCGAAGCCGGCATGCTGCCGCAACAGCCGCTGGCCGGCGCGCTGGCGATGCCGTTCACGCCGGCGCCGGGCAGCACGCTGATGTATCACGAGCAGAAATTCCACGAAGCCAAACACCACGACCAGCTGAGGATCCCGGTATGAAACGTCTGTCCCCCATCATTGCTTCGCTGGCATTGCTGGCTTCCTCGCTCGCCAACGCGCACCCGGGCCACGGCTTCGGCCCGATCAGCCACGCACTCGATCATGCGCTGTGGAATTTTCTCGGCTTCGCGGCGGTGGGAGCACTGCTGTTGTTGATCGGCAGACTGCCGTCGTCGATTCGTCGTCGCTCCGACGACAACGACGACGACGGTATGGGCTGAACCGCTCTTGGCGTCAGCGCTGCGGCGGTTGCTGATTGTGCAGCATCCAGAAGATGCCCAGTTGCGTCACCGCGTCGACGAAGGCCGAGAAATCGACCGGCTTGCGCACGTAGCTGTTGGCGCCTGAACGGTAGCTTTGCAGCATGTCTTCCTCTTCGCTGGACGACGTCAGGATCACCACGGGAATCAGCGCGGTTTTCGGATTGGCGCGCAACTGGCGCAGCACGTCGATGCCGTTGAACTTGGGCAACTTCAGATCCAGCAGCACCAGCGCCGGCTGTTTGTCCACATCGCGGTCAACGTGGGCGCCCTGACCGAACAGGTACTCCAACGCTTCGCTGCCGTCGCGCGCGACCACGATCTCGTTGGAGATGCGCGCGCGCCGCAACGACCTGATCGTCAGTTCTTCGTCGTCAGGATTGTCTTCCACCAACAGTATCATCTTGTTGCTCATTGCCGGTTTCCTCCTGTCAGTACCGTCAAACGTCATTGCATGGCCAGCATCGAGGTGATTGTTTCCACCCGCTCCGGCCGCGAGAACAGATAGCCCTGGCCTTCGTCGCAACCGTATTTGCGCAACAGCTCCAACTGTTCCGCGGTTTCGATTCCTTCGGCCACGACCCCGAGCTCCAGCGATTCGGCGAGCGAGATGATGGCGCGCACGATTTCGCGGTCGTTCTTGTCATCGAGGCAATTCTGGACGAAACCCTTGTCTATCTTCAGGCTGGTGATCGGCAACCGCGACAGGTAACCCAGGCTGGAATAGCCGGTGCCGAAATCGTCGAGGCTGATGCGCACACCGAGATCGCCGAGCGAATTCAGTATCCGCGCCACTTCGTCGCGGTCGTGCACCAGCAGGCTTTCGGTGACTTCCAGTTCGAGTCGGTTGGGCTCCAGTTGCAGCGATTGCAGCGTGTTCTGCACCATCTCGGCGAAACCCTGGCTGCGGAACTGCCGCATCGACACGTTGACCGCGATTTTCGGACGCAGACGGCTGATGCTGTCCCACTCCTTCATTTGCCGGCAGGCTTCGAACAGGGCCCACTCTCCCATCTTGCAGATCAGTTCGGAATTTTCCGCGATGGGAATGAACAGCGCCGGCGACAGGAAACCGCGTTGCGGATGGTTCCAGCGCATCAGCGCCTCGAACCCGACCAGCGATTCGTCGGCGATGGACACCTGCGGCTGGTAATGGAGTTCAAGCTGGTTGCCGGCCAGCGCGTGATGCAGTTCGGCCTCGATGTTGACCCGCTCGATGGCGGTGCTCGTCATCTCCACCGTGTAGAACTGGAACCCGCCGTTGCTGCGCTCCTTGGCCTTGTGCATGGCCGCATCGGCATTGCGCATCAGCGACACGAAGTCGTTGCCGTCGCGCGGATAGACGCTGATGCCGATGCAGACCGTCAGCGTCAGCGAATTTCCCTTCACCTCGAACGGCGTGACCAGCATGTGCTGCAAACGCGAAACCAGGATGATGACGTCCTCGGGCGACGCCAGCTCGGTGGCGAGGATGGCGAAGCAGTTGCCGCTGATCCTGGCGATGGTGTCGCGGGTGCGCGCGGTGGCGCGCAGCCGCTCGGCGAACTTGCGCAGCAGCTCGTCGCCGAATTCGTGGCCGTAACCGTCGTTGACCGTCTTGAAGCGGTCGATATCCACCACCAGCAGCGCGATCGAGCGGTTGGTCCAATGGCTGTAATTGATGGCCTGCGTCACCCGGTCGGCCAGCAGGGTGCGATTGGGCATGTCGGTGAGCGAATCGTAGTTGGCCAGGTATTCGATTTTCTTTTCGTAGGCCTTGCGATCGCGGATGTCGCGGGCGATGAAGGAATAGAACTCGACGTCGCCGCCGGTGCCCACATGCGAGACCACCACCTGCGATACGGGAATTTCGCCGATGCTGCGACACTTCAACAGGCTGTCGCCCTGCCACAGCCGGTTGCTGCCTTCGCTGGTCTTGAGCCGCTCCTGGATCAAGCGCAGTTGCTGGGCCGGGTAGAGCTGCTTGAGGGTGAGGTCGGTGACGTCCGCCGTCTGGTGGCCGACCATGTTCCTGCCGCCCTGGTTGAGATAGGCCAGGGTATTGTCCGGGTGGGCGATGGCGACGAAGTCGCTGGTCGCTTCCAGGATCGCGATGAGCCGCGACCGCTCCTTCTCGACTGCCCGCGCCCGTTCCCGTTCGGTCTTGTCGTTGAGCGCCCGCTTGATCGACGTGGTCAGGCGTTTCATGTTGTCCTTCAGCACGTAGTCGGTGGCGCCGTTGTGGATGGACTCGATCGCCAACTCCTCGCCGATGGTGCCGGACAGGAAGATGAACGGAATGTCGGGCACCAGTTCGTGGCAAATGCGCAACGCACCGGTGCCGCTGAAGCCCGGCATCGAATAATCCGACAGGATCAGGTCGGGACTGTGGTCCGACAGCGCGCTGCGCAGATCGCGTTCGGTATCCACGCGCCGCCAGGTAACGGCGAATCCTTCCCGCTGCAGTTGTCTCACCGCCAGCTCGGCATCGTCGGGCCGGTCTTCGATGAACAGAAGTTCGACGCGGATATTGTTGCTCGTCATTGCTGCAAACCCCTCTCGTTGATGTCCGCCCGCGGGAATCCTGCGCTGTGCCGGTTCCGTCGTCAGGCCACTGCCTCTTGCCGTTTCGCCGTCTTCAGCGTGAAGTAAAACGTGGCGCCCTTGCCCAGCGCCGCGTTGAACCAGACGCGGCCACCGTGGCGGTTCACGATGCGTTGCACCGTGGCCAACCCCACGCCGGTGCCGGGAAACTCGTGCATTGCGTGCAGGCGCTGGAAGGCGCCGAACAATTTATCGGCATACTTCATGTCGAAACCGGTACCGTTGTCGCGGACGAAGCAGATTTCCTGTTCGCCGTCGTCCATCACGCCCACCGCGATCATCGGGTGCGGCTGTTTCGAACTGAATTTCCACGCGTTGCTCAACAGGTTGTCCATCACGATGCGCAGCAGCTTGGGATCGGCATCGACCACGATGTTGTCCCACAGCGACACTTCGACCTTGTGGCCGGGGTTGAGGTTTTGCAGTTCGGCGATCACGTCGCGCGCCATCGCGCTGAGGTCGGTCTGCTGCCGCTTCAGTTCGCCGCGGCTGACCCGCGACAGGTTGAGCAGATCTTCGATCAACTGCCCCATGCGTGTGGTGGCGGCAGCGATCTTGTCCAGGTAACGCCGGGAATCGCCGGGCAGCTCGCTCGGCAGTTCTTCCACCAGCGCCTGGCTGAAACCGCTGATCGAGCGCAGCGGACCGCGCAGGTCGTGCGACACCGAATAGCAGAACGATTCCAGTTCGTGGTTTGTGGCCTGCAACTGCTGCGTACGTTCCATCACCTTGGTTTCCAGTTCGGTGTTGAGTTTTTCGATGG
>DATJXP010000155.1:0-7298 GCA_035500035.1 Candidatus Acidiferrum sp.
ATAAAGGCGCGCAGCATGCTTCCCGTGATGACGTGCTCGTTGTTGCATAGCGAACGATTGCGCATCGTTTACGGCAATGCCGCAGCCCGGTAGCACCCGCTGCCACAACGCCGCGGGCAGTTCGGCGTGGTTGACCAGCAACAGTGGCGCGCCGGTCGTTGCGTCATCGATGCACGTTTGGCTTTGTCGCTCGGCCTCGCGGAACAGCGCGTCCAGCACACACTGTGCGTATCCTTGCAAATCGGCAGGCGCCAAATCCTCCGTTTCGGGCTGTAACAAGCCTGTATCGATGAGTCCCGGGATCAATTGCGACCCTGGTTCGCGGGCGTGCGATGCCAGCACTTGCAGCGGATCGCGATAGAGCAACACGACCGGCACTTGCGGAAACTGCCGGCGCACCCAGCCCAACCACGGCAAATGCCAACTGTCGAACTTGACGGCGAGATGGCACTCATCGTTCAGGCATTGCCCGAACGCCGCCAGCAATTGCCCGAACAACTGCCGCCGTTGCTGCTCGTCACCGGCGAGATCGGCGTAACGGAAAAACGCATCGAGCACGGGCGCTTCCGGTATCGCGATCCACTCCTTCAATTCGGCCAGCATCTGCGTCAACAGCGTCGAACCGCAACGCGATACATGAAAGATGAACAAGGCCGGGGCTGCATGACGACCCACGGTATCGAGCGCCGACAGCGGCGTTTCGCATACCAGCCTGTCGGCGGTGGATTGCGCCACGAAGTTATCGATGAAGAATGGTGCAGTCAGCCGGCGTTCGCCACGATGACGCCACCACAGCGTTCCCGCCGCCACGTCCAGCGCCACCGGCAACCACTGCGCAGGATTCCAGTCCGGAGTCCACTCGCACCGCGTGGCACGCAGCATGCGCTTCTCGTCCCGCGACATTTCGAACGAACGCGCCCGCTTCACCCAACCGGCTTCGACGAATTTCTCGCGCAACCAATCATTGGTAATGCAGTCCATCATCAAATGCACTCGCGATATGGCGCTGGCATTGGTCACCGCATGCCGGCAGGACGCATTCAGATACCAGGTATCGCCCTCGGAAAAATGCACTGCTTCGCCGTCGATGCGGAACAGCACCGCTGGATCGGTGACGATGGGGATGTGCAGGCGGGTGATGCCGTCTTCCAGCGCAGTGTGTTCATCGCGATGCTCCCTGATGACGGCTCCTGGCTCCATCGCCATCAGCCGTATCGAGGTTTTCTCGCAGGCAAAGCTGTCGATGACGCTACGCAGGTACGGACACGCGTCAAGCAGCGCGGTGTCTGCATACGGCATGTCGTCGATCGGAATGACGTGATCGCTGCGGCCGCCGACCGATCGCAGCGGCAGGCAGCTCCAGCCCCGCTGATACGCGGCGGTGTTGAAATGGGAAGACCACTCGGCCTGTTCCAGCGCCCGCAATTCCCGCTGCATGCGTTCCACATCGAATGAAAATGGCAACTTCAGGTATCGGGTCAGTGCCAGCGCCTTCATCCGCCCGTGCCCTCCCACGCCATTTGTTCGAACAGTTCGTCTGCGCTCGTCACGCGAAAACCCAGCCCCAGATACAGTGCGCGTGCGGCAACGTTGTTTCTTGTCACTCCCAGCGTGATGCTTTTGCCCTGGCGGTGCGCTGCCTGCTGCAAGCCCTGCAAGGCCGCGCGCGCCACGCCGCGCCGTCGCATCGCCGGCAGCACGGCAATATCGATCACGCGCAGTGTGTCGCCATCCGCATCGACGACCAGCCGTCCTGCCGGCGCGCCGTCGAGTACCACTATCCAGTGCACGGCGTCGGGATATTGCTGACGCATCCCGGCAAGCTGCACTCTATGCTGCATGCGCAGCAACGGCAGCAACACGGCGTCGTCGAGTCCGGACAATCGCAAGTCGTCCCGACTGCTGGCATGGAGTTGCTCAAGGAAAACATCATCGGCGGCAGTGGCCAGCCTTAACACGCAGGATGCAGGTAGCATATACAATGCAAGCTCCTTCCCTAGAGGATCGGTCGATAGCATGGACATTCTAATCCAGGACTTGTTGCCACTGGTCGGCAGTTCGTTCACCGTCGATACTTCGGCAGGCCAGTTGCAGTTGATGCTGATCGAAGCCTCCGAGCGCCCTCGCAGGGGATTGCCGGCGCAATTCCGCACGCCGTTGTCGCTGGTTTTTACCGGCCCTGCCGATGTCCAACTGAATCAAGACAATTACCGGCTCATGCACCCCCTGCTGAAAGAGGTCATCTGGATGTTGGTGCCTGTCAGCCCGTTTGCCGCACCCAATCCGGATCGGCTGCCGTTGTACGAAGTCATCCTCGCCTGAGTCGTCGCCCGTGACGGATCACTCGACGATAGCCAGAACCGACACTTCATCGCGGGGATTGATGTACCTGAAATCCTGCTGGGCCCGTGCACAAGCGTTGTATCGCGGGCAACAGCCGGCGGACCCGGGCGACCCGGCGCTGGATCGTACGTTATGGAACCTGCTGCGGCTGCCCCCCGAACCGGTGTGGCGGCATCTGCTGCATGCGCGCGAGGATTTCCCTGCCTTCGAGGCATGGATCGAACGCACGACAGGCACGCTCCCATCGCCAACACTCGTGCAGCGTTTCAACAGCGTCGTCACCGGCCGCTACCAGCGCCCTGTCTATGCCGCGCCATCGGCGGATCTGCTCACCGGCGACGAGCTCGACTGCTGGCACACCCAAGGCTACGTGATCGTACGTGGCGCAGTGCCGCGCGCGGATTGCGCCGCTACCGTCGCCTTGCTGTGTTCCGAACTCGGTATCGACCGCGACGATGCCTCCAATTGGTACACGCCGCATCCGCTGCGGCAAGGCAACATGGTGCAGTTGTTTCATCACCCACAACTGGAACGCAATCGCCGCAGTCCGCGCATCCGCCGCGCGTTCGAGCAATTGTGGCTCTGCAACGAACTGCTGCCTTCGGCCGATCGGCTCGGCTTCAACCCGCCGCAAACGCCGACTCATCCATTCCAGGGACCCGATCTGCACTGGGACATTCCGCTGCACCCACCGGTGACGTTCGGCACCCAGGGGATTCTGTATCTGTCCGATACCGCTGCCGGGCAAGGCGCCTTCACGCTGGTGCCGGGCTTTCACCGCAAGCTGGAACCGTGGCTGCAAACATTGCCGGGCGGCGAACCGCCGACGTTGCCGGAACTGCATGCACTCGGGTCCATGCCGCTGCCTGCCAATGCCGGCGATCTCATCATCTGGCATCATGCGTTGCCGCATGGCAGCCGGCCCAACACCGCCACGGTTCCCCGCTTCGTGCAGTACATCAATTACCAACCGCTCGATGTCAGTCTCGCGAGCTGACCTCGCGGCAGTGTACGAATCACACGGGATGTTTCGCTCATGACCACTGCTCCAGCCTCCATGCCAGAGTTGCAAACCGTCATCGACTTTCTCGCAAGCATCGGCATACCCGTGCACGAAAAGCAGCTCGACACCGCTACTTTCCTGCCTGGCCTGCAACTGGGAGCCGGTTGCATCTATCTCGACTACGACAAGCTCGCCTATCCAGGCGACCTGTTGCATGAAGCCGGACACCTCGCAGTGACGACGCCGGAGATCCGTCGCACGCTAGGCACGGCGGCGGCTCCTCCAAACTGGCCCGATGGCGGCGAAGAACTCGGAGCCATCCTGTGGTCGTATGCGGCGGCGGTTCATCTCGAATTACCGCCGCAATTCGTGTTCCACGCCGACGGCTACAAAGGCGACGCACAATGGCTCATCGACGAATTCGGCCGGGGCAACTACATCGGCCTTCCCTTTCTCGAATGGATCGGCCTGTGCCGCGGCCCCGCCACGGCGGCAATCCACCGTCACGCGGCCTATCCATTCATGACGCACTGGTTACGTACATAGCGCGTAACGATCGCTTTTGCCCCGTTTTTCCCCGCTTATTCGACGCTTACCTTTCGCAAAACTTTCATTTCGGAAAAATCCGCGCTTCATTGTCATTGCGTGTCAGCCGATGCGCCACTCGCGCGTTATTGCAGATACACCACCTGTGGTGCACTCCCCTCTGGCCGGGCTCCACTCCCGGCCATTTTTTTGCCCATCAATACATGACGCAAAATCGACCGCGCGATGCGGCCGGACGATTCCGCCGCGTTTCATGCCCGGTTAAGGCTCCCTTCCTAGAATGCGTCCAGGTATTAATTAATAAGTAAATTAATTAATGCCTCTGCATGCTCCATCTTCAATCCTCCGCAAGGAATCTTTCATGAAACCTGTTTCGTCGTCGCGCTTCGCTGCGACCTTATTGTTGCTGGCGGGATGCGGCATGAGCCATTTCGCCAATGCCCTGCCTTCCTATGCCCGCCAGACCGGACAACCCTGCGAGTCTTGTCATGTCGGCGGATTCGGCCCCCAGCTCACGCCGTTCGGCCAGAGCTTCAAACTCGGCGGTTACACGCTGGGCGGCGGCGCGTCCGACTTCGACCTGCCGCTGTCCGGCATGGCGGTGATCACGCACGAAACCACCGATGCCGATCTGCCCGGCGATGCCGGCCCGCACGACGGTCCCAACAACAACACCAATCTGCAGGAAGCCTCGCTGTTTGTCGCCGGCAGGCTCACCGATCACGTCGGCACCTTTTCGCAGATCACCTACTCCGACATCGATCGCCGGCTTGCGCTCGACAACGTGGACGTGCGTTATTCCAACACCGGCTCGCTGCTCGATAAATCGCTGAGCTGGGGCGTGTCGTTCAACAACAATCCGACACTGCAGGATCCGTGGAATACGCTGCCGGCATGGCGCTATCCCTATACGGCATCGGAACTGGCACCGGCACCGGGAGCGGCGACGCTGATCAACGGCGGACTCGAGCACCAGGTGCTCGGAGCGTCGCTGTACGGCATGTGGGACAACCATTTCTATGCCGAGCTCGGCGGTTACCGTTCGCTGTCGGCATCGCTGCTGAACAAACTGGAAGTCGACGACGAAGCCGGCCGGATTTCCGGCGCCGCGCCCTATTGGCGGCTGGCCTATACCGACACCATCGACGGCCACAACTTCATGATCGGCACCTTTGGCTTGAAAGCGGCGCTGCATCCCGGTCGCAATCCCGGCGACACCGATACCTACACCGACACCGGCCTCGACGCCGCCTGGCAATACGCTGCGACACCGGAACACTACTTCACCGCCAATGCCAGCTACGTGCGCGAACACCAGCAGCTCGATTACAGCTTCGAACAAGGACTCGCCGCCGGCAACTCCCTGCATCTCGGCGAGTTCAATCTCAACGCGTCCTGGCATTTCCGCAACACCTACGGCATGACGGTGGGCTACTTCAACACCCATGGCACCGGCGACGCGCTGCTGTATGCACCGGACCCGCTCGACGGCAGCCGCGTCGGCAGTCCCGACAGCAGCGGCTACATCGCGCAGTTCGACTGGACTCCGTTCGGCAAGCGCAACTCGTGGGGCAGTCCGTGGGCCAATCTTCGCCTCGGCGCCCAGTACGTTACCTATACCGACTTCAACGGCGCCAGCACCAACTACGATGGCAGCGGCCGCGACGCGCACGACAACAATACGCTGTATTTTTTTGCGTGGTTCGCGTTCTGAATGCCCGTTGATGGATTCCCCTCTTGGCCGGGTCTCGCACCCGGCTTTTTTTTGCCTGCGCCCAAGCCCCGCCGCGGCGACACCGCGTTGGACTTGCAAGCCATCAACACTTATCTTGCGACGATCTTCAGCGTCGGAAACCGTCATGTTCGTCGCCAGAACCCTTACGCTGCTGCTTGCCGGCGGCATCGCCGCTTGCGTGACAGCGACAACCCCGCCGACCGGTACCGCGGTGTCGTACAACAACATCGGCTATTTCGACAGCGGCACCGGCGCGTTGCAGAGTTGCGTCGCGCTGCAGACCGCTCAGGGTCAGCAGCAGACCGATGCCGGCGGCAACCCGGTGGTTTATGACATCACGCTGTCGCTGCAGGACGGTGCGAGCTTCGTGTTCAGTCTGAAAAACTACGGTCCGTTCCAACTCGATGCCGGCAAGGATTGCAGCGGTACTTTCAAGAACGGCATCTACAGCGACAAGGTGCTGATCAAATATCCCGGCTCGACGCTCGATGGCACCGTGCTGAACGTGAACATGGATTACATCGGCGGCAGTCCGAACCTGTTGTTTCGCCTGCGTACCGGCAGTGCCGATTTCGGCATCGTACGTAATTTCACCGGCAACTCGACCACGTTGGGTTCCAGCCTTGGTGCTTTCCAAAGCAATTCGGTCTACGACTTCACCAACGCACTACCTCCGTCCGTCAAACTTCAAATGCCGACCTGCAACGACCCGCAAGGCGACGCCAACCAGGTCGTGCTCGAACTGGACGGCAGCGTGATGACGACTGCCGCGCCCGGCGCGACGTACACCTTGTTCACCAGCGGCCTGACCGCCGGCACGCATGCGCTGAAGGCCTACTGCAGCGACGAGAGCGCGATCCGCGCCATCGCCGATGCCGCCGGCATTACCGCTCCCGACTCGAACTATTTCGGCATCAGCGCCTATGCGCCCGGCACGATCACGCTGAAGGTGCCTGCGTCGGGCTCGACCGGCGGCACCACGGCCCAGATCAACTACCAGTTCGATGCCAGCACCTCGGCCAGCGACCAACAATTGATCCAGCAGGCCGCCAATTTCGCGCGCACGTTCTTCTCCACCACCTTCGGTATCACGTTGCAGAAAGCGTCCACCGTCGTCACTTCCACCACGGCGTCGGGTTGCGGCAACGGCGGCGGCGCGTCCGCCTTCACCGGGCCGCAGGTTCTGACCATCTGCATCGCCAACCAGGGCTGGACCGACCACGATTCGGTCAATCGGCAGAAGATCGTCGTCCACGAAATGTTCCACCTGCTGCAGTTCGAGCAGCACTGGCTCGGCAGTTCGACGTCATCGGGGCCGCAGTGGTTGATCGAAGGCTCGGCCGAATACGTCGGCTGGCTCGGCATCGCCAACATGACGACGATCTCGCCGGCGCTGCCGCTCGCCACTTCGCGCGGCTGCATGGCCAAGCAGGTGGCCGACTTCGTCACGCGCTCGCCGCCGGGCCTGCCGAACCTGGACTCGCTGGAAACCGCACAGCAGTTTTCGGTGCCCGGCCCCACCTATGCTCTCGGCATGCTCGCCGTCGATCAACTGGTCACCGGTGCCGGCGCCAACTCGCTGTTGACGTACGGCACCGCGCTCGCGGGCAATGCCACGGTGGCATCGGCGTTCCAGTCCGCATTCGGCACGGCACAGACGGCGTTCTACGC
>DATJXP010000156.1:0-6362 GCA_035500035.1 Candidatus Acidiferrum sp.
GTTCCTTGTCGATGTAGAAATCATCGGAAGTGAACAGGTCGCGCGGCAACGCTTGCACACCCGGCGGCGTCGCGCCGTTCATCGCCGCCACCACCGGCTTGAAACCTTCCGGTGGCGTGCCGGGGCCGTCGGTGTAACCGCGGCCATCGGGCCCGACCATCACGCTGACGCGCAACGGATCCGGTGCGCCGCGCCCGGCACTGACAACTTTCTGTGCCAGCGCCGCTTGCATGCACAAGGAGAGACAGGCGCCTGCCAACAGCCATGACGAAAGCCGGTTGCGCATGCGCTCTCCTCGTTGTCGCCGCTGGTGAAGGTCAGGCCTTGCGTGCCGCCGGAGGTACGTGACGATCATTGATCAGCATCGCCACCATCAACAACACGGCGCCAATGCTCAGTGCGCCAAAGTACGGGATGACACTGCCCTTGCCCATGTCGAGCAGCGCACCGCCGAAGGTGCTGGAGATGTAGGCGCCGACGCGTCCCATGAAAATGCCGAAGCCGATGCCGGCGGAGCGGCACGACGGCGGATAGCCATGGGTCAACATCGCGTACATGCCACCGACGCCGCTGCTGAAGATCGCGGCGAGTAGTCCCACCAATGCCATGATCAAGATGCGTTGATTGGCGTCCGGCGCGCTGCCAGTGGATTCAATCAATGCCGCCAGCACTACCAGGTTGACCAGCAAAGTGGCGCCGACCAGGATCATGGTCTTTTTCGAACCATAACGCTGGATCAGCAAGCCCACGGCAATGGAACCGGCAATGGAAGTGATACCGGCGACAAACACCGTGTAGGACGCTTGATCGAAGGCGAAGCCATGCGAAGTGAGCAACGTGGTGGCCCAGTTGAGGATGCCGTACGCCACCAGCGTGGCCGAGGTAAAGGCGAGACCGACGCCGATGTTGAGTCGCAGGTTGCTGCGATCCAGTACGCCGATCGAACCGGTTGCCGTGTCGGTCATGTGGCGCTCGGGCACCAGGTTTAGATCTTCATCGACCACGCGGCGGGCTGCCTGTTTCGCTTCCGCCAAGCGGCCGCGCGCCAGCAGGAAGGCCGGGCTGTCGCGCAGCACGACAATGATCAGGGTTACGCACAGCACGAAAGTCACTGCGCCAAAACACATGAAGGCGCCGCGCCAGCCCCACAGGCCCACCACGGTCGGCGCCAACGCACCGACGATGGAACCGCCCAACGGAGTGCCGACCGAGATCGTGGTAACCGCCACTGAACGCCAACGATCCGGCAACCACTCGCCGGTCAACGCAATGGCAATGGCATAGGCGGCACCGAAACCCAAGCCGCCGATGAAACGCCAGACCGCCATTTCCATCACGGTGTTGGACATGCTGGCTGCTACCGTACCGAGCGAGAAGACCACGGCAGCCAATGTCAGCGACCAGCGTCTGCCGATGCGATCGCCGAGCATGCCGCCCGACCAGGAGCCTACGCCGAATCCGAACAAAGCGGCGCCGACGGCAAACCCGAAACTGGTGCGATCCACCCCGTAATCCTTGAGGATCAGCGGCGTCACCACGCCGAGCAACTGCGCGTCCACGCCATCGGCGACGAGCACGATCATGCAGACGATAAAAGTAAATATCTGGAACAGGCGCAACGGCGCGCGTCCCATGACTTCACTGAAGCTGACTGGCTGTTTTGGTGTTTCCATTGCTGACTCTCTGCTTTGTGTTTTTGTTGAAATCATTTGGCCGGCGGCGGCCCGGGCATTCCGGGGTTGCGCGGCGGTTTGCCGACCGCCATCACTGCATCCGCGCCGACGGGAAAAATCCGCGAGGCCTGGGCATCATCGGCGAAGTTCATCACATCACGACCGTTGGCTGTCAACGGTTTCCATACCGGGAGGCCGGCGCCGTTGGGATTGCCGGTCTTGACGAAATTGACGGCGGCACCGGAGAACTGCTGCACCACGTGACTGTCCACCGCGGTGAAACCGCGGCCGGGTGACAGGTGCAAGGTGTCGAACAGATAGGGAACTTCCGAAGTATGGAACGCGCCGAACTGCGCCGACTGCGGCCCGGGTTCGACGTGACTGAACAGATACGCGTACACCGGCTGTTTGGCGCCGCGGGTTCCCAGCCAATCGATCAGCGGCGCCAGCATGTTGCGATCCGCCGCTTCGCGCTTGGCGGATGCCGTGGCCTGCGCATCGCTACCGCCGGGGTAATAGCGCAGAAACTCTGCCGCTTTCGCGCCATAGCGTTCAGCCGCTTCTTGCTGCCAGTCGGCAGTGGTGACAGTACCGGCGCGGGCACCGAACAAGTCATCCAGCGTGTAGCCGATGATCACCGGCACGTCGTTGCTCATCGTGACCGGTGACTTGCCGGCAGGAATTACCTTGCCGTCGGCAATCGGCCCGCCGCCCGGACCGCGCTGGCCACCGCCCATCAGCGTCGACACCGGCAAGGCGCGCGCCTGCGGGATCGATTCGACGCCCCATTGCTGCAAGCTGGCGGCGCCGGCGGTTTCCGCTGCTGCCAGCGAAGCATAGCGACCGGTGCCAGGCGAACTCTCGACGATGGCGGCGCGGAACAGGCCGGCGGCCAGCGGCGAAGACAACAGCGCCAACACCGAGCCGCCACCGGCCGACTGGCCGGCTATCGTTATCTTCGCGGCATCGCCGCCGAAGGCTTTGACGTTGTCATGCAGCCAATGCAACGCGGCGATCTGGTCCTGAATCGCGTAGTTGCCCGAGGCTCCCTGCTCGGCAGTCAGTGCCGTGTGCGCCATGAAGCCGAGCGCACCGAGCCGGTAATTCAGATTGACCACCACCACGCCTTGCTTCGCCACGTTGGCGCCGTCATACACCGCCACCGCACCGGAACCTTCGGTGTAGCCGCCGCCATGGATGAACAGCAACACCGGCAGATCGGCGGCCAATGGCGCGCCATCGAGCGGTTTCGGGGTCCAGATATTGAGGAACAGACAATCTTCCGCCACGCCCGGTCCGGCCGGACTCATGTACTCGGTGGACCACATCATCACGCCCTGCGGATTGAGCTGCTGCGGGCAGGAGGCGCCGAAGGCAGTGGCGTGGCGTGGCGTGGCGCCATACGCAAGCGCGGGTTTCGGCGGCGCCCAGCGCAGCGCGCCGACCGGTGGCGCCGCATACGGCACGCCGAGAAACACCGAGGCGCCGTTGTCGCTCTTGCCTGTCAGCGTTCCCTGCATGACCACGGCAGTGGGCGCAGCGGCGGCATGAGCCGCGGCACAGGTCAGTACGAACGCTGCAAGCAATGGTTTCAAATCGTTCTCCCGCCGGCCGCGTCAGTGGCCGACCGCTTCGATTCGCAGCACCACGCCGTCGTCTTCGTCGGTCAGCAGATACAGCCTGCCGTCCGGCCCCATCTTCACGTCGCGGATGCGCTGACGCAGCCCGGTCAGCAGGCTTTCCTGCCGCACTTCTTCGCCCTTGGCGTTGAACTTGATGCGCACCAGCTGGCCGGTGCCGGGAATCTGGCCTTTTTGCATCGCGGCGATGAACAGGTCACCCTTCCATTGCGGGAACTCGGTGCCGGTGTAGAACGCGAGACTGGCGGGCGAGATGCCGGGCGACCAGAACGCAATCGGATTCAGCGTGCCTTCCATCTGGAACTTGTCGCTCTGCCAGTCGCCGCTGTACGCGCGGCCGAGGCTCACCAGCGGCCAGCCGTAGTTGGCGCCGCGCTGCACGCGGTTCACTTCGTCGCCGCCGTTCGGACCCATTTCGGTTTCCCAGATTTCGCCGGTGGCCTTGTTCAGAGTCAGCCCGGTCGGCGTGCGATGGCCATAGCTCCAGATTTCCGGCAGGAAATCCTTCTTGCCGACGAAGGGGTTGTCGGCGGGAATCTTGCCATCCGGCGTCAGCCGCAGAATCTTGCCTTTCTGCTCGCTGGTGTGAAAGTTGGGCTCGGGATTGTCGGTGGTCACGTACACGCCGACGTACAACATGCCGTCGGCACCGAACAGCAGACGCACGCCGTTGGTGGTGCCTTCCTGGCCGACGAAGATGTCCTGCGTGTCCTGGATGTTCTTGCCGTCCCAGCGGCCGCGTGCGACCGCGATGGCTTCCTTGTTGCCAGGCAGTATCTTGTTGTAGCTCATGTAGACGTAGGGCTGCTTGGCGAAATCAGGGCTCAACGCCACGTCGAGCAGGCCGGTGAATTTGCTGACCTTGGCGCCCGCCGGCACGCCCAGCACCGGGTCTTTCTGCAACACGTCGTTGACGATGCGGCGCAGCGTGCCGGAGTTTTTCTCCGTCACCAGCGCACTGCCGTCCGGCAGCCACGTGATGCTCCACGGATGATTGAGGCCGCGCGCCAGCACGCGCACGCGGATGTCCATGCCCTCGGCAGTGTCGTAATAGAACGGGCCATGGCCGACTGGATCGATGTGCAGACCTTCGGCGCGCTGCGGCGCGTTTTCGGCACCCACGGCCGACATTGTTGACAACGATGAAGCACCTGTGGTGAACAGCAGGCACGCAAGCAGTTTATTGAACCGGTTGATGGTCATGTCCCCTCCTGACGATTGCGCGACGGCCTTGTAGTTTTTGGCTGGCCGGCGCGGTGAACGATTAACTCTGTGTGATCGGCAAACTTTACCTACTTCGTTACGTACTACGTTACCTACTTAGTTACGTACCACGTTACCTACTACGTACATTACCTACTACATTGGGAAAAAACAGTGGCAACCGGCACCGTGGACCGATTCTTCACTATACTCGTCCCATAAGAACACCGAGCCAGAGGGGAAATCAATGAGCCCGTGCCTTGCCAGAGTCCGCTGTGCGATGGGCGTAGCCCTGCTGTCGGTTCTGCTATCGGTTCTGCTCTCGATGACGGCAGGCATTTCCTGCGTATATGCCGCCGACGCCCCGCCGCCGGCTCCGGCCCCGCGCGATGCCAACGGCAAGGTCCTGCTCAGCAACGCCCCCGGCCAGAAGACCGGCTTGTGGGTCACCGATTACAGCACGCGAATTCCGATGTTCGACCTCAAGAACATCGCCTTCAAACCGTGGGCCAAGGCGCTGCTGGAAGTACGCCAGACCCAAAACCTGGAACCGCACACACGCTGCAAGCCGTCGGGCGCGATCCGCCAGTTCCTGACGCCGTACGGCGTCGAAATCCTCGACATGCCCGAATTGCAGCAGGTCTATATCTTCGACCTCGGCGGCCCGCACACCTGGCGCACGATCTACATGGACGGCCGCGGCCACCCGGCCGACCTCGAACCCACTTATTACGGTCATTCGATCGGCCATTGGGAAGGCGACACGCTGGTGGTCGATTCGGTCGGCTACAACACCGGCTTCTGGTTCGAGCGCTCCGGGCTGCCGCACACCGAGGCTGTGCACGTCGTCGAGTATTTCACGCGCCGCGACAAGAACACGATGGAGTACCGTTTCGTGATGACGGACCCGCAGACGTACGACGCGCCGGTCGAAGGCAAGCTGCGCATGAAATGGAGCGAAGGCGAAGAGCTGTTCGAATACGTGTGCCAGCAATCGAACTACGCGCCGGAGCTGATGGTGCGCAAGGACGATCTCAAATCGATCGGCAAATCGAGTCCCATCATTCCCTGACGGATTTCCCAACGAATTCCTTGATGAATTCCTTGATGAACGGCCGCTTCGCTACGGCCTTCAGGCCGGACCGTCGAAATCCCGGGCAGAGTGCCGCTCCGGCAATTGCCCCGCCGCATCGCCCCACGTGCGGTTGACGCGCTGGCCGCGCTGCACCGCCGGGCGCGCCGCGATCGCCTTGGCCCAACGCGCCACGTGCACGTATTCCTGCACCTGCAAAAACTCGGCGGCGCCGTACACGTCGCCGATCACCAGTTGCCCGTACCAGGGCCAGATGGCGATGTCGGCGACGGTGTAATCGTCGCCGGCAATGAACGCCCGCGTGGCCAGCGTTTGATCGAGCACGTCGAGCTGGCGCTTGGTCTCCATCGTGAAACGGTCGATGGCATATTCGATCTTGAACGGCGCATAGGCATAGAAATGGCCGAAGCCGCCGCCGAGATACGGCGCGCTGCCCACTTGCCAGAACAACCAGGACAGGCACTCGGCCCGCAACGCCGGCGCGCGCGGCAGGAACTCGCCGAACTTTTCCGCCAGATGCAGCAGGATGGCGCCCGATTCGAAAATACGGATCGGTTGCGGGCCACTGCGATCCACCAGCGCCGGAATCTTGGAATTGGGATTCACGCCGACGAAACCGCTGCCGAACTGTTCGCCCTTGAGGATGTTGATCGGCCACGCATCGTATTCGGCGCCGGCGTGGCCTTTTTCCAGCAGTTCCTCGAACAACACCGTGATCTTGACGCCGTTCGGCGTGGCCAGCGAATACAACTG
>DATJXP010000157.1:0-2526 GCA_035500035.1 Candidatus Acidiferrum sp.
TCCGGGTGATCGCCGCATGTTCCTGACCCCTGCCACTGATGAAGTCCTGATCCAGCGCGCACTGGATGGCTCGCAGCGGGCCTGGGTCAAGCTGGTCGAGCGTCATGAACGATTGGTCTTCAATTATTGTTTGCGCCAGACCCGCAACCGCAGCGATGCAATGGACTTGTTGCAGGAAGTGTTCCTCGCCGTCTATCGCCACCTGCCCTCGTACCGCGGCGACGGCGAATTTCCGGCCTGGATGATGCGCATCGCCGTCAACAAGACGATGGACCACTGGCGGCAACACCAACGCTCGCCGCAACTCGACACCGACGAGAACGCCGAAGCGGCGATGCTGGACTCGCCGGCGCCGGACGAACACGGCCCGGAGCTGAGCATCGAACGCCACTACGACAACCGCATGATCCATGCGCTGCTGTTGCAATTGCCGCTCGAACAGCGGCTGGTGGTGGAGCTCAAGTTTTTCCAGCACTACACCTTCGAACAAATCGGCCAGCAGACCGGCGTCGCCGTCAACACGGTGAAGAGCCGCTTCTACGCCAGCCTGGCCAAACTGAAAGACCATATGGAGGCCCAACATGTCCAATGACCATGACGAACAAGCGCTGGAATACCAGCGGATGGCCGATACCTGGCAGGACGAAACCGTGCCGGCGTGGAACCGCGCCCGCCATCTGGTGCAGCCGCAACGCGCGGCCACGCCGCCGTGGCTGCAATGGAGCGCGCTGGTGGCATCGGTGATGGCGCTGGCCCTGAGCTTGAGCCACGCCGAAATCGATACGCGTAACGGCCTCGTCATCCGCTTCGGCGGTCACGACGAAGCCCAGCTCAAGCAGTTGGCTGCGGCCGCGATGGCGGAAGCCGGCGCCACCCAGACCGCCGTGCTCGATGCACGCCTGCAGCAATTCGCCTACGACATGGAACAGAGCAACAAGCTGGCGCTGACCACCTGGCAGGACACCGAGCGCCGCGAACGCCGCCAGGATTTGGGCGTGATGGTGTCCGACCTGCAGAACCAGCGCTTCCAGGACCAGCAGACGCTCAATACCCGCTTCAACCAACTGGTCAACGACCAGTTCGAAAACACCCAACACTTCAACTCGCTATTGCAGACCGCGGCCAACCGGCCCGGCAGGAGAGATCTATGAAGAACACCATGAAGAGCACCATGAAGACTTCCCCCTTCGCCCTTGCATTGCTTGCAGTCGCCATCGCCTGCGGCAGCGTGACCAGTCCGCAAGTGCGGGCCCAGACCGTGCTGTCCGACGACATCCAGCGCGAACTCAGCATCATGGAAAACATTTTCAGCGCCGCCACCAACAACAAGAGCGAGCGCGGCAACCGCATGGGACCGCCGGAAACCTTGTATCTTCCCGGGCAAGGCATGCTGTTCATCTTCAACCTGCCCGGCGCCAACTGGTTTTCCTTCAATTACAACCCCGGCAATTTCTCCATCCACACCAACGGCAATTTCGACTTCGATTTCGACGGCGACGACGATGCTGCTCCGGCCGCACCGGCAACTCCGGCCTCGCCCGCGGTTCCGGCGGCACCGAAAGGACGCAACAACGCCGCGATCTCGGCCGCCGAGCAATACCGCGACAAGGTGCAGGATCTCAACGACGAAATGCGCGACAAACAATCCGACATGCGCGACCTGCAGCGCAAGATGCGCGACCTGCAGCGGGCGCAGCGCAGCGACCCGGGCAAGAACAACCAGGCCGAAATGGACAAGGTAGGCAAGTCGATGGAAAAACTGGGCGACGAAATGAGCAAGCTGGGCGATTCCATCGCCCAGGCGCAGAAGGATTTCGAGCAGCAGCGCAACGCCGCCACCGAATCGCGCAACAAGGAAAACATCGCGCGCATCTTCGACACGCTGTGCAAGTACGGCAAGACGCTTCAGTCGTTGAACAACGGCGAGCACGTCAACCTGATCCTGCGCAACGGCGTCGCCGGCGGCAAGACCCGCCTGTACGTGCTCGACGCCTCGGCGGTGAAGAACTGCTCCGCCCCGGATGCGTTGCTGAAGCAAGCGAAGAGTTATTCGATGTAATGGGTTTTGCTACTGATTGCACTGACTGAGAGTGCAACGAGTTTTCGATGATGAATGCGTCACTTCTTCAAACCGGCTCTGGAATGCTCCATCGTTACCGTTGCATCTTCGCGCTGACAATTCTGTGCGCGTTGCCCTGCATGAGAGTCGTGGCAGCCGAGCCGGATATCGAACAGCAGCTCAAGGCCGGCCTGGTGCCGCCGGTGCTGGTCAAAGGCGAAGCCCCGGTACTGATGCCGCTCACGGCCCGCATGCAAGAGCTGCAGGTTCCTGCCGTCAGCATCGCGGTGATCCGCAACGGCAAGCTGGCATGGGCCGGCGGCTTCGGCAGCAGAACTCCGGGCGGCCCTCCCGTCGCGGCCGATACGCTGTTCCAGGCTGGCTCGATCAGCAAACCGCTGACGGCCACTGCAGTGATGCGGCTCGTACAGGACGGAAAGCTGGACCTCGATACCGACGTCAACCGG
>DATJXP010000158.1:0-6272 GCA_035500035.1 Candidatus Acidiferrum sp.
CAGCCGATGCCGAACGCCGTGCCGAAACCGATCAGCGCGTATTGGTTGGTAAAGAAGCTGTTGTCGGGCGTCGGAATGCCGAAGAAGGCGATCCAGGTCTTGTTGCCCAGCAAGGCGGCAAACAGCGGCAAGCCAAGCAACACAGCGGCGGCACCGCTGCGCACCAGCCACACCAGCCACGTTTCCAGCGCGGTGCCCACCACGTCACGCTTGTCAAATGCCGTTACCAGCGAGCGCACGGTCAGCATGCCGACATAGAGCACGCACAGCACGTAGAGGAACCACAGATGATCCCAGCTCATGGCACCGAACGGGCGCGGAGCGCCGGCACCGGCGCCGGGAAACGCCGGCACGTTGCCGTTGAAATAAACGCTGACGCCCCACTTCCACACCGTGCCCACCCAGGCGTCCAGCACCGGCCACAGCACCGCCAGTGGCAACAGGATGCGCAGCGCGCGGTCGAGCCAGAAGCCGTCGGCGCCCTTGCGCATCCACATCATGCGGGCGAACAGGCCGGCGATGAAGAAGAACAACGCCATGCGGAAGATGTGCGTGGCGAACACCACCACGCTGAGCGTGGTACTCGGTGAATTGTCGACGAAGGCCCACACACCGGGAAACATGCCGGGAATGAACGAAAACGCGCCGTGCAGTACCAGGCCCATCAACAGGGCGAAGGCTCTCACTGCATCCAGCGCGTGCAAGCGATTTTGTTGCAACATGGGGAAGCTCCTTTAGAGATACTCGGTTTTTTTGCCTTGGCTCCACAGTGCGAACACCAGCACCGCGGTGGCCGTTACTATTTCAATTGCCAGCACCAGCAACAGTTCAGGAGTCCAGATGGCAACCGGGCCGTTCGCCGTCGTTGCCACCGACGGAATTCTGAGCAGGCCAGGAATGAACATGTTGATGGCGATATTGAAAAACACGATGACGCCCATGGACCACGCCTCTGCCTTGCGGGCAACGGCGGCGGCGATCACGCAGGCGAAATAAAGCGGGAAATACATCAGCACGGTGACTGCGAAAGGAATGAAACCTTTTACCGGCCCGAGCGAGATCAATAGCAGCGCGCCGCCGCCGATCAACAGCCACGGAACGAAGAAGGCGAACGCCATAGCCACGATCTTGGCGAAGACGTATTGGCGGCCGGTGATCGGCAACGACAGCATGAAGTAGTGAGTCTGCGATTTGCGCTCGCCGATCACCGCCATCTGCACCAAGGTGATCAACAGGATGATCAGCGCACACAGCGCCAGCGACGAACCGACGAAGAAGGCAATCGAACCTTGCGGCAACAGCGTCAGCGCCATCATGCCCGCTGCCACCGCCACACCGATCATGATGCGGTAAAGGCGCAGATCCTTCAGTACCAGATTCCAGAACAGGTTGTTGTTCATGGCTGGCCTCCATTGCGGTTCGCCATCACCGAGGACACGAAGATTTCCTCCAGCGTCATGGTTTCCACGCGGCGTACGGTGGCGCCGCCGTGCGTCAACAGCGACAGCAGGTTTTCGTCGAAGGCGTTCACGGTGAGTACGGCGCTGTGTACGGTCTGCTGTACCGCCACCAGTGCTCTCAAGGCCGGTGGCACATAGCCCAACGGCGTGTCGAGCACGATGCGGCGCCAGCTTTCCAGGTATGACTCGCGGTCCTGGCTGGCGACGATGCGGCCGCGGTCGATGAAGACGATCTGGTCGCTGATCTGCTCGACGTCCTGCGTGTAGTGCGACGAAAACAGCACCGCACGCTCTTCGTCCTGCATCATGGCGGTGACTTCGGCCAGCACTTCATGGCGCGCCACCGGATCGAGACCGGCGGTAGGTTCATCCAGAACCAGCAAGCGCGGTCGCCGGGCCAGCACCAACAAGTGCAGCACCTTCATACGTTCGCCCTGCGACAGGTCGCGGATGCGTTGCGGTTGGTGCAGGTTGAAGCGTTTCAGCAATTCATTGGCATAGGCGGCATCCCACTGCGGATAGACGTGGGCGATCCAGTTCATGTGCCACTCGACGGTTTCCTGCTGGTAGAGCTGCATGTCGGACGACACGAAGCCCACCTGCTGCTTGATGGCCACCTGCTGTTGCGGCATCGGCAGCCCCAGCACGCGCACGTTGCCGGATTCGGAATGCAACAGGCCCATCAGGATGCGGATGGTGGTGCTCTTGCCGGCGCCGTTGGGACCGATGAAGCCGAGGATCTGGCCGCATTCGAGACGCAGGCTGACGTCCTTCAGCGCGAAGAACGGATAGGTCTTGCTGACCTGATCGATTTCAAAGGCAAACTGCGTCATGGCTCTTTCCTGCGTGACTTTTCCACGGTTGCGCGCCAGCGCGCCTCCAACTCCGCCTCCGACAAGCCCATCTGCAGCGCCGCCGAGACGGCCGCCTGCATATGGCCCTGCAATTCTTCGTGGTGCCTCGCATGAGTCAGGTTCACCTGCTCGGCCACAAACGTACCCTTGCCCTGCCGGGTAACCAGGACCCCTTCCCGCTCCAGGTCCGTGAAGGCGCGCTTCACGGTGATCACGCTGACATGGGTGGCTGCCGCCAAAGCCCGGATCGATGGGATCTCGGTGCCGGGAGGCCAGTCCCCGACCGCGATGCGATGTTTGATCTGCTCCATGATCTGGAGGTACATCGGCCTGCGGTCGGCCTGGGAGATGTGGAGTTCACTGTTCATATCTTTATACACACTATATACACATACACAGTGAGCTTCAACCACTTTTTTGGAAAATTTTGGGGACGGTAGACGGGATAGGCCGAGGCAGGCCTGAAAAACCCCGGCTGGGGGCGGAGCCCGCTGCTATACTTTCCGGCATCAAAGCCACACGGAGCTCAAGCTTCGCCACCTTCATGATCGCCCAAGTCCCCTCGCGCAGGTTAACCCTGCAGCCTGACAACCCCCAGCGGCTGGCCAACCTGTGCGGCCACCACAACGAGCACCTGCGGCAACTGGAAGAAACCCTCGATCTGCGCATCACCAATCGCGGCAACGAGTTTCTGCTGACCGGTTCCGAAGACGCACTGCAAAGCGGCGTCAACGTGCTGGAAAACCTCTACGCCCAGACCACCAACGTACTGATTCTGACCCCCGAACACATCCATCTGGCGCTGGCCGAAGTCCGCCCGCGCCCGCAACAGGAAATGTTTGCCTCCACCGAAGCTTCGGCGGAAGCAGACGGCCCGATCAAGCTGCTGCGCACGCCCAAGGCCTCGATCAAGCCGCGCACGCCGCACCAGATCCAATACGTCAACGCCATCGCCCGCCACGACATCAACTTCGGCATCGGCCCGGCCGGCACCGGCAAAACCTATCTCGCCGTCGCCTGCGCGGTCGAAGCATTGGTCAGTGAGCGAGTCGAGCGCATCCTGCTGGTGCGTCCAGCAGTGGAAGCCGGCGAAAAACTCGGCTTCCTGCCCGGCGACCTCAGCCAGAAAGTCGACCCGTACCTGCGACCTTTATATGACGCGCTGTATGAAATGCTAGGGTTCGAGCGGGTGGAACGGCTGATGGAACGCAACGTGATCGAAGTGGCACCGCTCGCCTACATGCGCGGCCGCACGCTGAACAACTCGTACATCATTCTCGACGAAAGCCAGAACACGACGACCTCGCAGATGAAGATGTTCCTGACCCGCATCGGCTTCGGCTCCACCGCCGTCATCACCGGTGACGTGACGCAGATCGATCTTCCAAAAGGCACCCGTTCGGGTCTGGTGCAGGTCACCGGCATTTTGAAGAAAGTGAAAGGCGTCAGCTTCACCTGGTTCAATTCGGGTGACGTGGTGCGCCATCCGATCGTGCAGCGCATCGTCGATGCCTATGACGAATACGACCGCCAGAACGTCGCCGCACTCAACGACCAGGACAAGGGCGCCAAAGAGCGGTTGCATGAGCGTGACAATTGAACTCAGCAACGCCAGCGGCGAACGCGGGCTGCCACTGAAGCGTCAATTCAAGCAGTGGGCCAGTGCAGCGCTGAGCGGCGCCGGACAGCGCAACGACAGCAGCCTCAGTGTGCGCATCGTCGATGAAGACGAGGGCGCCAGTTTGAACCAGCAGTACCGGCACAAGCACTACGCCACCAATGTGCTGTCGTTCCCGGTGCCGCCCGAACTGCAGGCCACCGGCCAGCTCGGCGATCTCGCGCTGTGCGCGGCGGTGGTAAGGCGCGAAGCGCACGAACAGAACAAACCGGTGGCCGATCATTGGGCCCACCTGGTCGTACACGGCGTATTGCACCTGCTCGGTTACGACCACGAACACGACAAAGATGCCAGCAAGATGGAAACATTGGAAATTCGCATCCTGGCGACCCTGGGCATCAAGGACCCATACCAGTAATGAACGACGATTCTTCATCACACTCGGCATCATCCGCTACGCACCCGTCACTGATGGCGCGTCTGCGCGACCTGATGACAGACAACATCGCCGACACCGAAGAGCTGATCCGCGTCTTGCGCAAGGCCCAGCGCAAGAAAGTGCTCGACAACGACGCACTCAGCATCATCGAAGGCGCGCTGCAAGTAAGCGACATGCAGGTACGCGACATCATGGTGCCACGCTCGCAGGTCGTCACGGTGAAAGCGAGCGATTCGCCGCAGGATATCCTGCCGGTCGTGATAGAAGCGCAGCATTCACGCTTTCCCGTCATCGGCGACAGCCTCGACGAAGTGCTCGGCATCCTGCTGGCCAAGGACCTGCTGAAGCTGGCGCTAAACGACCATGACGAACGCAAGTTCGACATCAAGGACGTCATGCGCTCCGCCACCTTCGTGCCGGAATCGAAACGGCTCAACGTGCTGCTGAAGGAATTCCGCGAAAACCGCAACCACATGGCCATCGTCATCGACGAATACGGCGACCTCGCCGGCCTGTGCACGATCGAAGACGTGCTCGAACAGATCGTCGGCGAAATCGAAGACGAACACGACACCGAGGACGAAGCCTTCATCAAGCAGCTCGACGAGAGCAGCTTCACCGTCAAGGCGCTGACCACGGTGGAAGACTTCAACCAGCACTTCAACACCGACTTCCCCACCGACGAGTTCGACACCATCGGCGGCGTGGTGCTCAGCAAGTTCGGCCGCATCCCGCAGCGTGACGACAGCATCGTCATCGACCGCTTCACCTTCAAGATTCTCAACGCCGACAACCGGCAGATACGGCTGTTACACGTCAGTCTGTCGCACGCCGACGAAGCCACTGAGCACGAGTACTGACCCAGTGGCACGCAAATCCTTTCTTTCATCCTTCACTGTACGGCGCCGCGGCAAGCTCGCGTTGGCGCTGGTCGCCGGCGCGCTGGTACCGTTCAGCTTCGCCCCGTTCGACTGGTGGCCGCTGGCCATGCTGGCCATCGCGCTGCTCTACTTGTGCGTGCAGAGTCTGGGCGAACGCAGTGCCGCGCTGGCCGGTTTCGCCTTCGGCCTCGGCATGTTCGGCGTCGGCGCCTCGTGGATCTACGTCAGCATCCACGACTACGGCGACGTGAATCCGGCGTTTGCCGGCTTCATCACCGCCGGCTTCGTGGTGTTCATGGCGCTCTACAACGGCGTGCAGTGCTGGCTGTGGCGACGCTATCTGTTCAACTGGCAGCGCGGGCCCTGTTTCGCCGCGTCGTGGGTATTGTGCGAAGCGTTCCGTGGCTGGTTTCTCACCGGCTTCCCCTGGCTCTATCTCGGCTACGCCCACGTCACGACGCCGCTGTCGGGGCTGGTGCCGATTTTCGGCGTGACCGGGCTCAGCCTGCTGGTGGTGGTCAGCGGCGTGCTGGTCGCCAAGACCGTGGTGGCGGTGCGCACGATGCCGACCAGCGGCTCGCTGGTACGCCGCCTGCTGCATCTGCGTCCGCTGGGCTGGCTGATCATGGTGCTCGGTGCCGGCACTGCCAGCCGCGACATCGAATGGACCGCGCCGACGCTGCAACAGCCGGTTTCGTTCGCGCTGGTGCAGGGCAACATTCCGCAGGAGTTGAAGTTCAACCCCGACCATATCCAGCAAGGCCTCAACCGCTACGTTGAACTCAGCAAGCCGTTGTGGGATTCGCAAATGCTGATATGGCCGGAAACCGCGATCCCGCTGGTGGCACAAGAGCATCGCGACCTGGTCGAGCAACTCGCCGTGCAGGCGCGCAGTCATCACACCGCGTTCATTTCCGGCATCTTCTACCAGAGCGAACTCGGCGTGCACAACGGCATCATCACTGCCGGCAATGCCAATGGCGTGTGGCTCAAGCAGAAGCTGGTGCCGTTCGGCGAATA
>DATJXP010000159.1:0-4709 GCA_035500035.1 Candidatus Acidiferrum sp.
CGGATCGCTTGGGCTGCCTCGCAGCAACCGCCAGTCGTAGTCAAAGTCGAGAACCCGGAACCGGCGACAGAAGAACCTGCTTACTGGCTGCAGCACCTGCAACAACACTGGATGGTATGGCTGGGTGGTCTGTGTGTCGCGCTGGCCGGGATCTTCATGGTCCGTTATTCGATAGAGCGGGGTCTGGTGAGTCCGGCGACGCGCGTGGCTATGGGCATCGTATGGGGCATAGCGTTGCACGTGGGTGGCGAGTGGCTGCGACGCCGGCGCGGCAATCATCTGGTATTTGCGGCGCTGGCCGGTGGCGGCAGCATCGCCTTGTTTGCGGCGTTGCTGTCTGCATTGCATCTCTATCACTTGCTGGAACCGGTGACGGTGTTCGTCATGCTGGCAGTGGTGGCGTTGGTCAGCATGTGGTTGGCACTGTTGCATGGGCCGGTGTTGGCGATACTCGGTATTCTCGGTGCTTATCTGGTGCCGGCATTGGTGGGCGGCAATGGCGACGGCATCGCCATCGTGCTGATGTATGTGCTGGTCATCAGCGCGTCGGCGCTGCTGCTGATGCGCTACGTCGATCGCAACTGGATTTGGCTGGGAACATTGGCAGGTGGCGTGGCGTGGTGGGGACTGAGTTTGCATTCGCACATCGTCGATGGCTGGCGCGGGCCGTACTTGGCGGGTTTGACCTATCTGTTCGTGGCGTTGCCGGAGGGAGATTGGCGGTTGCGCGGCCGATCCGGCGAAGCCAGGTTTGAATTGGATTGGCTGCTCAAGACGGAAATGACGCAACTCCAATTGTTGCCGGTTACCTTGTTCATGCTGATGCTGGCCTTCGGCCTGTCGTTGGTGACGAGCGGATTTCCGGCGGAGTTCAACCTGCCGACAGCGGTGACCTTGCCGCTGCTGGTGCTGGTGGTTGCCAGTGGGCGCAATTCGTTGGCATGGCATCCATGGTGTCTGTTACTTATCGAACTCGCAGCCATTGTTCTGTCGCGGCTGCTTCATAACAGTCACGGTTTGGCGATGGTGACGGACGCCGAACAATCCACGCTGTTTTCGTTCTGCGTTGTGTCGGCACTGATCTATAGCGGCGTTGCGCTGGTCAATCTGTTGCGCAAAGGTCCCGCCGCGTTGTGGACTTCGCTTGCCGTGATGGCGCCACCGGCTTTTCTCGCGCTCGCCTATCTATTGACTACCAACTTCGATGCATCGGCACAATGGAGTCTGTTGGCGGCAGTCCTTGGCGGCTTTTATCTGACACTGGCGTCGCTATGGCTGAAGCGGCAGGCCAATGTGCTTGCCACGGCCTGGCTGTTGATAGCCGGCCATCTTTGCTATTCGCTTGCCGTCGCCATGTACTTGAGCGAAGGCGGACTGACCTTGGCGCTGGCGGCACAAATCGTGTCGCTGGGTTGGATCATCAAAAGGTTTGGACTGCAGGAACTCGATTGGGTGTTCAAGCTGGTGGTGATGGCCGTCATTGCCCGCTTGTCACTGAATCCGTGGCTGGCTTCCTATGCCGCGCGGTTGCATTGGCCGTTGTACACCTATGTTGGAGCCACAGTGTGCTGCGGGGTCGGGGTCTGGCTGCTGCGTCAGCAGCGGTCGCTGCAGGTGTGGGCGGGCGGCGCCTTCATTCATTTGCTGACGCTGACGATATGGGTGGTGTTGCGTTACGTGCTGTACGACGGTGCCGTGTTCGGTGTGAGGTATGGCTTCACCGAGGCGGCACTCGATCTCAATATCTTCGGAGCACTCGGGCTCGTCTATCACTGGCGGGCCAATTTCAGCCAACAGCTGGCATTTCTCTGTGAGATTTATGCCAAGGCGCTGCTCGCATTTGCCTGCATCAATTACGTCGTGATCCTGACCGATACTCTTGCCGGAGGCAATTGGGTCGAGCAGGGCATAGGGTCTGCGCCATTGTTGAACATGATGCTGCTGTCGCATGGAACGCCAGTGGTGCTGGCCTTGTTGTATAGCCGCCATTACCTGCCGGTGGTTCGCAAACCGGCACAGGCGGTTGCCACGGCGGCAGGCTTCATTTTCGTGTCGCTGGAAATCATGCACCTTTGGCGCGGTCACATCCGGCTGCATGAATCTGTCTCTGACGGCGAGCTCTATACCTATTCGATCGTGTGGTTGTCGATTGCGATTGCGGCCATTCTCGGCGGTATCTGGCGGTACGGGATGACGTGCTATCGCACGGGGATGGGGTTGCTGCTTCTGGTCATCGTCAAATTGTTCCTGATCGACATGGCCGATCTCACCGGACTGCTCCGCGTCGCCTCGTTCATGGGCATGGGATTGGGGCTGTTGGCGATTGCCTACCTGCACCAACGCCTGCGAAACTCCGCAGATTGAATTATCCAGGCCGTATCCGCCGGCCTGTGAGGAGTTTTCCATGAACGGCTGGCAGCGCTGGCTACAGGCACCGCAAACGCATTGGCTGCGCCGCGCACTGTTCCAGGTTCATTTATGGGCCGGCATCGCGCTCGGTCTGTACGTGCTGGTGATCTCGCTCAGCGGCAGCGCGCTGCTGCTCAAATACCGTTTCTATCAATGGTTCGAACCCAAAGTCGTGGTTTCGCCGTCGCCGGACGCGGTGGCGCTGACCGGCGATGCGCTGACGCAGAAGATGGCCGAAGTTTATGCCGGTTACGAACTCGGCTTTACCGTGGAGTCGGTCGATCGCGTGCGGGCCACCTACATAGTGCTGAACAAGGACGGCAAGATATTGCCGCATTACTTCGACCAGTTCAGCGGCAAGGACCTGGGGCCGGCGAATCCGTGGCCGATCAGGGCGATAGAAGCCTTGGCCGACGTGCATGCCGAGCTGCTGCTCGGCCGCAACGTCGGCCGCAAGGTCAACGGCGTCGGCGGAGCGGTGTTCCTGTTGATGAGCCTTACCGGCCTCGTCATCTGGTGGCAGGGACGTGCGCGCTGGTACGAAGGCTTCATCATCAACCCGTTTTCCAACCGTAGCCTGTGGTGGCAGGTGCATACTTTCGTCGGCTTCTGGGCGCTGCTGTTGATGGTGGCGTGGGGCGTGTCGGGCTTCCAGCTCGGATTTCCGCGCGAGACGAATGCCATCGTCAATTTCTTCAACTCCGACCCGGCCGACAACCTGCGTTCTTCGCGCTGGTTGTTTTTCTTCCGCGCGGTGCATTTTGCCCGCTTCGGCGACACCAGCCTGACGCGCTGGCTGTGGATCATCGCCAGCTTCCTGCCGACGCTGATGGTGCTGAGCGGCATCGTCGTGTGGTGGCGGCGCGTGATCGCGCCGCGATTGCGCCGCCGGACCCTGGCAGCGAACTGATTACAGTGGCTGCAGGATCACCGAATGCCAGCCGGTGGTGTAGGTTTCGAAGCCAGGCGCCTTGGCGTGAGCAATGCAATACGACGCGCCGCCGATGTCGGTGATCGCGAAACCCTTGTCCTGCCGGTACAGCTGTTCGCGGCCGGGAAAATCCAGCGTGTCTTGCAGCACGCGATCGTGCGAATCGGCCAGCACCTTGCCGTTGCCGTCGGTGATGCAGACGCGGGTGACGCTTTTCAGGCTTTCGCCGATCGGCGTGTTGCGCATGATGACCTGCGCCAGCGCGTCGTAGTTGAACACGATGCCGAGCGCGCCCAGCACGCGGCCGTGGGTCTTGCCGCCTTCGCGCACCGCGGCGGAATAGACCAGCACGCGCTGGTTGTTGACCAACGGCGAGGGATGCACGCTCTCGAAACCGAATTGCTCGCCGCTCTGCGTCTGCATCGCCTGCTGGAACCACGACTGGATCGACTGATTCATGCCGCGCGAGCGGTAGCGTTGCGGCCGGCCGTTGGCGACGACCGTGCCGTTGGCATCGCACAACACCAGGTCGAAATAAACCGTGTAGGCGTTGAGGATCACGCCCATGCGTTCGCCGGCATGGTCGCAGGCGTCCTTGCCGCGATCCACCAGCGCATCGACCAGGCTGGCATCCGTTGCCCACCAACGCACGTCGCATGAACGTTCGTACAGGTTGCGGTCGATCAGGTCGATGTTGGTCAGCGCCAGATCCGACAGCCGCGTGCCGCGTACCTGCGTCGATAGCTGCATGCAGATCGCCTTCAGTTCCTCGGTCGAACGCGCGCTGTCCTTGCGCAGTGCCTGCGCCACCGTGGCGGTGCGGTCCGACAGCGCCTTCATCTCGTCCGACACCACCGAAAACGCCCGGCCGCTTTCGCCGGCGCGCGCCGCTTCTATCTTCGAGTTGAAGGAGATCATCCGCATGCGCATGTTGATGTGCTGGATTTCCTCCATCGACTCGTAAGTGGTTTGCGCCTGTGCCGTCAGCAGCCGGTTGAGCCTGACGTATTCGTCTTCCTGACTGGAGCCGGTCGTATCCTTGCCTTGGTCGGACTGTTGTACCGTTGTTGCGACTGCTTGTGGATTGTGGGTGAACAACTTCTCATCATGGTGAATGCTCATCGCCTGCTCCTTGAATTCACGTTGCTGCCTGGATACGGTCAAGGGCTTTGACCCGTCGCGCATTGGCATCAACGACAAGGAGCCGGTACGGCTTGAGAGATTGTTGACACTTGCGGGAAAAATCGATCCGGCACGAAAAAATTGCACCAACGCGGGCCGGAAAAGAGCGGAAAAGCACCAAATCCGCGCGGGAAATGGCGCCTTTTCTTCGCGCAATCTTTTTGCGCCATCAACACGGAAATAAGTG
>DATJXP010000160.1:0-6405 GCA_035500035.1 Candidatus Acidiferrum sp.
TCCCACACTGGCGGAATCGCCATTGACTCCTGACTCTGAACAATCGGCGGCATTACAGGCACTGCGGCAGGTACAAGCAGGTTTCCATTGTTTTTTGCTGGAAGGCATCACCGGCAGCGGCAAGACCGAAGTGTATCTGCAGCGCATCGCAGAAGTGCTGGCCGAGGGTAAACAAGTGCTGGTGCTGGTGCCCGAGATCAACCTGACGCCGCAAACCATCACGAGATTCTCGCGCCGTTTCAATGCCCGCATCGTCGCGTTCCACTCGGGTCTTACCGAAAAACAACGACTGCAGGGCTGGCTGGAAGCGCGTAACGGTAGTGCCCACATCGTCATTGGCACCCGCTCGGCGGTGTTTACGCCGCTGGCGAAACCGGGGCTCATCGTCATCGACGAGGAACACGACGATTCCTACAAACAGCAGGAAGGATTCCGCTACTCGGCGCGTGACGTCGCGATCTACCGCGCCAGCATGCTGAAGATTCCCGTCCTGCTCGGCTCCGCCACGCCGTCGCTGGAAAGCCTGCACAATGCCTTGTCGGGCCGCTACCGCCTGCTACGACTCACCAGGCGCGCCGGTATTGCAAAATTGCCCGAGGTAAAGCTGTTCGATTTGAAGATGCAGCAAAGCCATGCAGGCATTTCCGAATTGTTGCAGCAACAGATCGCCGACACGCTGCATGCCAACCAGCAAGTACTGGTCTTCATCAATCGTCGCGGCTTCGCGCCGATGCTGTTGTGCCGCGACTGCGGCTGGATCGCCGAATGCTCGCGTTGCGAGCGCAGTTTTACCCTGCACCGCCAACCGTCGGCGTTGCGCTGTCATCATTGCGATGCCCAGAAGCCGGTGCCACGCAATTGTCCGCAGTGCGGCAGCAGTGCACTCGATGCGACGGGACTCGGCACCGAGCGCAGCGCCGATTACCTGGCCGGACTTTTCCCGGACTATCCGGTGCTGCGCATCGACCGCGACAGCACGCGTACGCAGGGCCGGCTCGAACAATTGATGCAGACGGTGCACAGCGGCATTCCTTGCATCGTGGTCGGCACGCAGATGGTGGCGAAGGGTCATCATTTTCCCAACGTCAGCCTGGCGGCAGTGCTGGATGCCGACAGTGGCCTGTTCAGCGCCGATTTCCGTGCACAGGAAAACCTCGGCCAACTGCTGACGCAAGTGGCCGGGCGCGCCGGGCGCGGCGATATAGCCGGCAAAGTGATCGTACAAACCTACCATCCCCGGCATCCGACTCTGCTGCAACTGGTGCAGGAAGGTTATGGCAACTTTGCCAGGGCCTTGCTGAACGAGCGTGCGCAAGGCCATTTGCCGCCGTTCGTGCACTTCGTGCTGGTGCGGGCCGAAGCCGGCAACCAGGCATTGCCGCTTGAACTGCTGCGCGAGCTGGCAACCTCGTTGCTGCAGCATGCGCCACGCGAGCTGAAATTGTTCGGCCCGATGCCGAGTCCGTTCGGCAAGAAAGCCGGTTTGTTCCGGGCCCAGTTGATCCTGCAGGCTCCCCGGCGCTCGACGTTGCAGAAAGCAGGCACCCACATCACTGCCTGGCTGGAAACAGCACCGCTCGCTCGCAAGGTGCGCTGGCTGGTCGATGTCGATCCCATCGATTTCAGTTGAGCCTGCTGCACGCCGCGCGCCGATACTGGATAATGGCGCCTTGTTCCCGAACTATGGTCTTTCATGCCGATGGCCCAGGATTTCGCCAAGCAACGCCCGTCACCCCAGGCCAAGAACAAAAATGCCAGACCCGCACGTCAGGGCGCGCCGGTATCGCGGCTGAACTGGTTCATCTCCGGCTTCCTGTTCGGAATATTGTGTGTAATTGGCGGCTACATCGCGCTGACCCAATACCAATCGCGCCATTCGAAAACGCTCGAAGCCCGCGCCTCGCAAGCCATGCCCGACAAACCGCCGGCGTTCGATTTCGGCTTCTATCACGAGTTGGCCAACGCCGAAGTCGCGGTGAAAGGATCCGAGAAAAGCGGAGATAAGGCGCCGGAGAAAAGTGCAGACAAAGCTGCCGATTCGCCCGCCATGCCTGCGCCTTCCTCGCCACCGGCGTCGACGGCACCCAAGGCGCAGCCGACAGCGAATGCCGCTGTCGCAACCGCAACATCGGCCGAAGCCGCGCAAAACTATCTGCTGCAGGCCGGCTCGTTCCAGGACAAGCAGGAAGCCGACGAACGCCGCGCCAAGATCACGCTGTTGAACATGCCGGCCGAGATCGTCCCCGGCGTGGTGTCGGGTCGCACGTGGTATCGCGTGCAGGTCGGCCCGTTCGCCGGCCGCAGCAACACCGACGAAGCGCGCAAGCAACTGTCGGCCAACAACATCGATTCGATTCCGCTGTTAATGCGCTGAAGTGTTGATACACCGACGACCATGACTCCTTCCGACATCAAGCTGCACAAGAAAACCGGCGTGCTCGAACTGAAATATCCAGACGGCGGCATTTATTCGCTGACCGCCGAATTCCTGCGCGTGCATTCACCGTCGGCGGAAGTGCGCGGGCACGGCCCGGGCCAGGAAGTGCTGCAAACAGGCAAGATGCACGTGAAGATCGGCGCGATCGACACCGTCGGCAACTATGCCATCCGGCTCAATTTCGACGACGGCCACAACACCGGCATCTACAGCTGGGAATATTTGCGTGAACTCACCTTGCACCACAGCGAGCTATGGCAGGAGTATCTGAAACGCCTGCACGCCGCCAATGCCCGCCGCGAGCCGATCGCCGAAGGCGTGCAAATCGTCAACATCATGCCGCTGAAACACTGACATGGGCGACAACGACAACGAAACCACCCACTTCGGCTACCGCAAGGTCAACGTCGAAGAAAAAGCCTCGCTGGTGGGCCAGGTGTTCCATTCGGTCGCCGCCCGGTACGACCTGATGAACGACGTCGTCTCGCTCGGCACGCATCGCCTGATCAAACGCTTCACCGTCGAGCTGAGCGCTGTGCGCGCGGGTCAGCGCGTGCTCGATCTCGCCGGCGGCACCGGCGACTTCAGCCTGTTGTTCGCGCCGATAGTCGGCAATGAAGGGCAAGTAGTGTTGGCCGACATCAACGAATCGATGGTAAGAGTCGGCCGCGACAGGATCATCGACGCCGGCATGCCGGGGCCGATCGACTTCACGCTCGCCAACGCCGAATGCCTGCCGTTCGCCGACGACAGTTTCGATTGCATCGTCATCGCCTACGGCCTGCGCAACGTCACGCGCAAGGACGCCGCACTGCGTTCGATGCAGCGTGTCTGCAGGCAAGGCGGCCGCGTGCTGGTGCTGGAATTCAGCAAGCCGCGCAACGAACTGCTCGGCAAGGCCTACGATCTCTACTCGAAGCTGTGGCCAGTGGCCGGCAAGCTGGTATTGAACGACAGCGCCAGCTACCAATACCTGGTCGAAAGCATCCACATGCATCCCGACCAGGAAACGCTGAAGCAGATGATGCTCGACGCCGGCTTCTCCCGCGTGCACTACCACGACGTCATGGGCGGCATCTGCGCCATCCATATCGGCTACAAGGATTGAACCGATGTCGTTCGCACTGTTACAGAGTGCCATGCTGTTGCCGCTGGAGCTGGCGGTGAACCAGGTGCTGGCGCTGGATGCCACCAGTGCCGGCAAACTCGCGGCGCTGGAGGGCAACGCACTCGCCATCGAATCGAAACAGCCCGCCGCCACCTTTTTCATCACCGTCGCCGGCGGCAAATTGCGACTGAGCCCGCGCTACGAAGGCACGACGACTGCGACACTGAGTGGCTCGCCCACCGCGCTGTTGCGACTGCTACTGAAGCGCGAGGCGGTGACAAGCCTGCACGACAGCGGACTCGAACTGCGCGGCAACACTGGCTTTGTCCAGGCCCTGCAAAACGTATTGCTGGGTTTGCGGATCGACTGGGAATTCCAGCTCAGCCTCGTACTGGGCGACATCCCCACCCAACTGCTGGCGGATGGCGTTCACAAGTCGCAGTCGTATCTGCACCGGACGGCGGACCGCGTACGGCGCGACGTCGGCGATTTCCTGCTCGAGGAAGGCCGCCTGGTGCCGGCACCCGACGAGTTGGAAAAATTCTACGCGGACGTGCAGTCGCTGGCGCTACGGCTCGACCGGCTGGAAGCAGGGCTTGCCCATCTTGCGCGACGTAGTTGATACGGATAGTTCGTATCTAAATCTTTTTTAATCGCACAGAGCCCGAAAGGGAGTGGTTATCATATCCCCGTACGATCTTGCTATTTGAGATTACTGTAAACACGACTCTCAAAACCCTGCAGTACGTCGATAGCATCCTTGTCGTAGAACGGCAGGTACTGCATCAGCAGCACAGCGCCGATCTTGCGCTGCGGGTCGATCCAGAACTCGGTGTTGTAAATGCCGGCCCACGCCAGGCTGCCGACTGAACGCATGTTCGGCGCGGCCTGTTGTTCGGTGCGTTGAAAGCCAAGCGCGTAGGTATCGACGCCGGCACCGAGCGGAAAATCTTCGCTCAGCGTTTTGTTGGTGGACTTCATCAAGCCGACTTTGACGCCGTTGGTGCCGCTTTGCTCCATCGTCGCCAACGTTGTCGGTTTCAGCAGTTGGCCGCTGTCGCCCAGCTTGCCGTCGTTGAGGATCAACCGGATGAACTGCGCATAATCACGCGCAGTGCCGGACAGACCGCCGTCGCCCTGATGCGCGGCGGTGATCGCGCCTCCGGGGTTCGGCACTTCGACCAGCTTGCCGTTGTCGAGCCGATGCGTCGTGACGACGCGTGCGTTTTTCGCGGCCGGGATGTCGTAGCTGGTGTCGTCCATGTGCAGCGGCTTGAGGATGTGCGCGTCGAGATAAGCCGACAGCTCCTGACCGCTGACCGCTTCGATGATCTCGCCCAGCACACGCGTGCTTTCACCGTAGTTCCACTTGGTGCCTGGCTCGAACAGCAGCGGCAATTGCGTGGCACGTGCGCCTGGCATGGTCATGACCTTGGCGAGAAAGTCGCTGGTAAAGGTGTAGCCGAGACCGGAGGTGTGCGTCAGCAGCTGGCGCACCGTGTATTCGTGCTTGGCGGGTTCGGCAGTGTAGGTGCCGTCTTCCGCTTTCCACGAGGTCAGCACTTTCGGCTTGGCCAACGCCGGCAGGTATTTGGCAGCCGGCGCATCGAGATCGATCTTGCCCTGCTCCACCAGCATCATGATGCCGGTCGAAGTGATGGGCTTGGTCATCGACGCCAACCGGAAGATGGCATCGTTGGTCATCGGTTTCTTGTTGGCCACGTCGCGCAGACCGAACGACTGCTCGTAAACGATGCCGTCCTTGTTGACCACCAGCGCCACCATGCCGGGGACGTGCGTGGTCTTGATTGCGTTCTGCAGATAACTGTCGATCGCGTTCTTGCCTTGCGGCGCCAATGTTTGCGCATCGGTGGTAACGGCGAGCAGCAGCGCAAGGCTGCCGAGTATGAGCTTGGTGTTCATGTGTTCCCTCCCCGGGATTGTCGTGGTTCCAGCGTACCGTAGCAGACCGGGTGGGTCGGGGTTTATTGCAAGGCAAGCTTTTGCCCTGTCTTGCCTTTTCCGCTATCGTGGCCGCCCCAAAACCCGCCAGCCCCGCCATGCAGCAATATCGCCGACTCTTCACGATTTACCGCACGGCCGCGCACTACCGGCTGAACACGCTGCTGGATGAATTTCCGCAGACGCGCGGATTGTCGTTGCTGCTGCGCCTGGCCCCCGGTGGCAAGGAAGTGGTGAGCATGGGGCGCGGCCGCCGCCTGCGGCTGGCGCTGGAAAGTCTCGGGCCCATCTTCATCAAATTCGGCCAATTGCTGTCGACCCGCCGCGACCTGGTACCGCTCGACATCGCCGACGAACTGGCGCTGCTGCAGGACCAGGTGACGCCGTTCCCTGGCGATCAGGCACTCCAACTGATCGAGCAAGCGCTCGGCAAACCATTGCAGGAAGTTTTTGCTCACGTTGAACAAGCACCCCTGGCATCCGCGTCAGTGGCGCAGGTGCATGCGGCGACGTTGTTGAGTGGCGAAGATGTCGTCATCAAGGTGATACGCCCCGGCATCGACAAGATCATCGCCGACGACGTGGCGCTGCTGCACAGCATCGCCGCGCTGGTCGATACCCGCATCGAAGGCGGCAAGCGTTTGCATCTGCGCGAGATCGTGCGCGACTACGAACATGTGATCAACGACGAATTGAATCTGCTGAGCGAGGCCGCCAACACTTCGCAGCTGGCGCGCAACTTCAAGGATTCGCCGCAGTTGTACGTGCCGAAGATTCACTGGGATCATTGCCGCCAGAACGTGATGGTGATGGAGCGCATCCATGGCATACCGGTGAGCCAGGTCGATGAATTGCGCGCGGCCGGTATCAACATCAAGAAGCTGGCGGAAACCGGCGT
>DATJXP010000161.1:0-4800 GCA_035500035.1 Candidatus Acidiferrum sp.
ACCCGCACCAGGCAGGCCGCATCGGCCAACCCCAGGTTGACGCCCTGACCCGCCAGCGGATGGATGGTGTGGGCTGCATCGCCCACCAGCACGACGCCCGCCCTGGCGTAGTCGGTGGCATGTTGCTGCTGCAGCGGGAACATGGCCCTCGGCGTGACGACCTCCATCGCGCCCAGCCTGTGTTCGAACGCCTGTTGCAGCTGTTGTTCGAACTGCGGCTGTGGCAGCGCCATCAATGCCGCGGCCCTGACTTCGTCGCAACTCCAGACGATGGAACTGTAGTGCTGCTCGTCGGTTGTTGGCAGATACAACGGCAGTATGGCCAAGGGGCCAGTGTCCATGAAGCGCTGCCAGGCGGTGAACTGGTGCGGCTGCGCGGTCCTGATCGTGCAGGCGATGGCTTGCTGGCCGTAACTCCATTCACGCGTGGCAAATCCGCACAACTGACGCACCTGCGAATGGCCGCCATCGGCACCGATCAACAGGCGGCAAGCGAAGCCGGCGCCGTTGGCGCAATCCACTTCGGTCTGGTGGGCAGGTTCGGCGTGCAGGCGGATAGCGGTCAGCGTGTGGCCGTGGCAAACCCTGGCTTGCGGCGCTTGCCGCAGTGCATCGAGCAGCACCGCGCACAACAGGCGGTTTTCGACGATGTGGCCGAGGTTGTCGGCATGGACTTCTTCGGCGCTGAAATGAATGGCGCCGGTGCCGTCGGCATCCCACACACACATGTCGCGATACGCACAAATCCGCAAACCAGCGAGCGCCTCCCACACTCCCAACTGCTCCAACCACCGGCGGCTGGCGGCGGTGATGGCGCTGACACGGCTATCGAAGGCCGGCGCGGAAAGCGAGGCCCGCAGGCTGTCGGTGGCAGGCGGTAGCGGCAGCGCGTCCAGCACCGTTACCGGGAAGCCGGTGCGGGCCAGGCCCAAGGCCAGCGCCAGCCCGACCATGCCACCACCGTTGATCAGGATCTCGCTGCGTTGTCGGGTTTGCTCGTTCATGGTCGGTACGTGGTCGCTACCGGGTAGAATGCCGGCGTCTTGGTACGGAAATCATAGCAGGAACAGTGCTGCACCATGCGCGTTTCACGGCTCTACACCCCCCAACCGCTGGGGCCTGACCGCAGCGTCGAACTCACCGATGCCGCCGCCCACTATCTTGGCCACGTGCTGCGCGTGATGCCCGGCGCCGAGCTCGTGCTGTTCAACGGCGACGGCCGGCAATACGCAGGCGTGGTGGAAACCGTCGGCAAACGCAGCGTGCAGGTAAGGCTCGGCGCGGCCAGTACGCCGGCCACCGAATCGCAACTGCATACCGTGCTCGGCATCGGCATTTCGCGCGGCGAGCGCATGGACTACGTGGTGCAAAAATCCACCGAGCTCGGCGTCAACGTGATCGTGCCGCTGTTCAGCGAACACTGCGAAGTGAAACTCAGCAGCGAACGCAGCGACAAACGTCAACAGCATTGGCAACAGATCGCGATCAGCGCCTGCGAACAAAGCGGCCGCGTGCGTGTGCCGGCAGTAACCGCGCCGCAAGCATTGGAATCATGGCTGGCAACCGTGAACAGCAGCCTGCGGCTCGTGCTCGATCACGAGGAAAGCGGGCGCCTGCAGGGAGCGCGCCCTGACAACGGCGTTGCACTGCTGGTCGGTCCCGAAGGTGGTTTGTCCGCGGCGGAAATCGCGCTGGCAAAATCGCATGGCTTTGCCGGTATCGCGCTGGGAAACCGGGTACTCAGAACGGAAACAGCGCCGGTGGCGGCGCTGTCGGTGTTGCAGTATCTGTGGGGTTGAACGCGGCGCTTAGATTGCGTCGGGCCCGGATTCGCCGGTTCTGATGCGGATCACCTGCTCGAGGCTGTGCACGAAGATCTTGCCGTCGCCGATCTTGCCGGTGGAAGCCGACTTCATCAGCGTTTCGATGATGGTATCGAGGCGGTCGTCCTCGACGGCGATTTCGAGCCGGATCTTCGGCAGAAAATCCACTACGTACTCGGCGCCGCGATACAGCTCGGTGTGGCCTTTCTGGCGGCCGAAGCCTTTCACTTCCGTCACCGTGATGCCCTGCACGCCGACGGCCGACAGTGCTTCGCGCACATCGTCCAGCTTGAAGGGCTTGATGACCGCTGTAATCATTTTCATGGGCTTATCCTTTTGGGCTGTGGGGCAAAGAAAGAGAGGATCGAGACGAATCGAGTATAAGTCAGCTCCCGGCAATAGGGAGTCTCCGAACGATGCCGCGGGCATACCGTGGCGTGCCCCTACAACATGTGACGGCGTTGGAGTAGGCTGGCCATCACAGTCACATGCCTCAAACCATTGCCATGTTGAACAACGACTTCCTGCACGCGCTCAGCCAGAAAGCGGCTGCCCTGTTTCCAGCCGCGGAAGCGGGCCGTGCCAGACTCGAGCACGAGCTGCATGCACTGCTGCAGGCCAGCCTTGGCAAGCTGCATCTGGTAACGCGGGAAGAATTCGACGCTCAGCGCGAAGTGCTCGCACGAGCCAATGCCCGTATTGCTGAATTGGAACAGCGGCTGGCACGGCTTGAGAAGCGATGATTTCTACAACCACATTGGCCTTTTTCGATGGGGTTCGCATCGTTGTACCCGACTCTCTGCAGCTGATAACCCCCTATGTAATTGCCGAACAACAAGACTGGTTTGAAGACGAAATAAAATTTTTGCGTCGTTTGCTGCAGCCCGGTGAAAGGGTAATCGACATTGGGGCCAACTATGGCGTTTACACATTGTCCATGGCCAAGACCGTGGGCGTTGAAGGCCATGTCTGGGCCTTCGAACCAGCGCCCTATACAGCACGACTCCTCTCAGAAGGAATTTCCTCCAATAACTTTACCCAAATCACACTTGTACAAAGCGCGCTGTCGAACCTTTGCGGCAGTGCCCGGCTATCGATCAGTCCTCACTCTGAATTGAATGCCCTGATTCACGGCGAATCGACAGCAGGCGAGAGCGAGATTGTTCCGGTGGTTACTCTGGACGACTGCCTGGAAAAGTACGGCTGGCATGAAATAGATTTCATGAAAATCGATGCGGAGGGGGAAGAAACCAACATCCTGAAGGGAGGCACACATTTTTTTGCCAAGATGTCCCCGTTGATACAATACGAAATAAAAGCTGGTACGGAGCTCAATTTGCGGCTCGTGAAAGAATTCGCGTCGATTGGATATGATTCTTACCTGCTTGTCCCCGGGCTTGATTTGTTGGCTCCATTTGATGCCAGCTCGCCTCCGGATGGATATTTGCTCAACCTTTTCTGCTGCAAGCCTGAACGAGCCCGCCAGCTGTCTTCTCGGGGATTCCTGACAAGCTCCGGGATCGGACTCTCGCGCCATGAACAAGATCAATCCGATGAACTTTTTTCGAGTACGGAATTTCCCAACACCTACCATTGGCGCAAGACACTGGCACGACTGCCTTACGGCATCCTTCTTGCTGATCGCTGGGAACAAACCAAGGCTACAGAAACTAGAGCGGAAATTGGGAAAGCCCTGACGCTCTATTTTTTCAGCCAGGATATTTCACAATCCGCGCGCCAGCGCATAGCCGCGTTGGGTGCTTGCGTCAACCAGCTCGTGGAAGTATGCGAACGCCAGCCCACGTCGCTTCAACTGTGCAGCCTTGCACGGGCAGCTCGCGACTACGGTGCACGGTCACTTGCCGTAAATGCACTCGGTCGTTTCATCAACTCGCTCCTCCAGAACAAGAACATGGCTCTGGATGAGCCTTTTCTCCCTCCCGGGAAACGTTTCGACTCCCTGGTGCCCGGTGAAGATATGAATAACTGGCTTCTGGCTTCCGCCCTCGAAGAGTTCGAGACGCTTTCATCATTTTCGTCTTTTTACCTGGGCGCATCCTCGCGACAGCGATTGGAGGTGATTGGAAAAACAGGCTTTGCCAGCCCAGAAATGAAACGTCGTTTGCAATTGTTAACTGCACGCTTCGGTTCCCCAGCAGCAACCTGAAACTCCTGCGATCCGGATGCCTTACAGGCGCCGATAGTTAATTGCTTCCAATAAATGTGATGTCGCGATGCGCGGCGCTTCTGCCAGATCGGCGATGGTGCGAGCGATCTTCAGAATGCGGAAAAATGCCCGCGTCGATAATTGCAGCTTCGTCACTGCATCGTTCAACACCCGTGTGTCGGACCTGTCCAGCGCACAATGCTCTGCCAGCTCTTCCTGTCGTAACTGTGAGTTGGGTTTGCCATTCCGTGCTTCTTGCAACATCCGACAGCTGACGACGCGTGTTCGCAGCTGTTCGCTGCTACTGCCACTGCTGCCTCGCCGCAACAACGCTGCCTTGTCGGCCTCGGGCAGGCGCGGCACGTTGACATGCAAATCGATGCGATCGAGCAGAGGCCCGGAAATACGCTGCTGGTATTGGCGTAGCTTTTCCGGCGTGCACGAACACAACCTGCCACTATCTCCCAAGTGGCCGCAAAAACAAGGATTGCTAGCGCAGACCAGCAGAAAGCGGGCAGGCAATTCGGCCCGGTAGCGGGCGCGGGCGATGCGAATGAAGCCGGCTTCGAGTGGCTCACGCAGTACATCCAGCACACGTGGATTGAATTCTGTCAGCTCGTCTAGAAATAGCACGCCGTGATGCGCCAGGCTGATCTCTCCCGGTTGCAGCAGTGATCCACCGCCAACCAACGCGACAGCGGAAGCCGTGTGGTGCGGGGTACGGAATGGCGGCTCGGTCCAGCCGCTCTTGACAACTTGTGTTTGCGTCAGCGATTGGATCGCCGCCACTTCCAGCATTTGTTCCTGCGT
>DATJXP010000162.1:0-2420 GCA_035500035.1 Candidatus Acidiferrum sp.
GTAGAGCGCGAACAGCGCGAGTACGTAGCGGTTGGTGGAGATCAGGTTCAAGGCAAGCTGTCTGGTGGCGGGATGGAGCAGGTATTCTGGCATCGAAGGTCATCAAAGTTAAAGAACAACAATATGTGACCAGTGGCGCCCAGCCGGCGGTCCGTGCCACCATGCGGCCCATCGTAATGACAGGCAGGAGGGGAGCGCGACATGACAACCACGATGAAATCCGCGATGGCTGCAGGGTTGACGGCAATGCTGCTGGCGACCGCAGTGCAGGCGGGGCCGGTCGATGCCAAACGCATCCAGCAGGCCGACAGCGAAGCGGGCCAGTGGCTCACGGTCGGCCGCACTTACGACGAGCAACGCTTTTCGCCATTGGCAAAAATCAATGTCGATAACGTCGCGCAGTTGGGTCTCGCCTGGTTCGCCGACTTCGACACCAACCGCGGCCAGGAAGCGTCACCGCTCGTCATCGACGGGCTGTTGTTCGTCACCACGGCGTGGAGCAAGGTCTATGCGTTCGATGCCAAAACCGGCAAACCGGCGTGGAGCTACGATCCGCAAGTGCAGGGCTCCATCGGCATCAAGGGGTGCTGCGACGTCGTCAACCGCGGTCTCGCGGCCTGGGGCGACAAGCTATATCTCGGTGCCTACGATGGCCGCCTGATCGCACTCGACCAGAAAACCGGCAAGGTGGCGTGGACGGTCGATACCGTCGATCAAGCCCGTTCGTACACGATCACCGGTGCGCCGCGCATCGCCAATGGCAAGGTGTTCATCGGCAACGGCGGCGCCGAGATCGGCGTGCGCGGTTATCTCTCCGCTTACGATGCCAACAACGGCAAACTGTTGTGGCGCTTCTTCACGGTGCCGGGCGATCCGAAACAACCGCAGGAAAACGCCGCGCTCGAGAAGGCGTTGAAAACGTGGACCGGCGATCTGTTCTGGCAACTCGGCGGCGGCACCGTGTGGGACGGCATCCTGTACGATCCGACTACGAACCTCGTGTACTTCGGCACCGGCAACGGCACGCCATGGGTGGCCGAAGCGCGCAGCCCGCAAGGCGGCGACAACCTGTATCTCAATTCCATCATCGCCGTGAACGCCGACACCGGCGCCTACGCGTGGCATTACCAGACCACGCCGTCGGAATCGTGGGACTTCGACAGCACGTCGCCGCTCATGATGGCCGATCTCGTTTTCAACGGCGAAAAACACCGCACGCTGATGCAGGGCAACAAGAACGGTTTCTTCTACGCGCTCGATGCCACGACCGGCAAACTGCTGGCGGCCGATCCGTTCACCAAGGTGACGTGGGCCAGCGGCGTCGATATGAAGACCGGTCGTCCGATTGAGAATGCCGCTGCGCATTTCGGCAAGACCGGCAAGGATGTCGCCGTGCAGCCTGGTGCACAGGGTGCGCACAGCTGGCATCCGATGTCGTTCAGCCGCAAGACCGGACTGATCTATTTGCCGATGGTGGAAACCGTTTCGGCGTTCGCGCCCGATCCCAACTACAAGGCGCGCCAGGGCACTGCCAACACCGCAATGGGCCGAGCCAATCCCGACGTGATGAAGAACCTGCCGGAAGACGCGCCGCGTACTTCACGCGCGTGGCTGATGGCGTGGGATCCGGTCAAGCGCAAACAGGTGTGGCGTTCGGACGAGCGCGGCACCATTGCTTCCGGCGCGCTCAGCACGGCCGGCGGCCTGGTGTTCCAGGGCTCGCAGAAGGGCGAGATCGACGCGTTCCGCGACAGCGACGGCAAGCAACTGTGGAGCTTCGCGGCGCAGACCGGCGTGGTGGCCGCGCCGGTCAGTTACGAAATCGACGGCGAACAGTACATCGCGCAACTGGCCGGCTACGGCACCCGCGATTACTACACCGGCAATCGTTCGCGGTTGCTGGTGTTCAAGCTCGGCGGCAAGACGCAACTGCCGCCGGAAGGCCCGCTGCCGCCGGCGCGGCCGTTGAATCCGCCGGCCGACTTCGGTACGCCGGAACAACTGACACTCGGCGCCGACACCTGGAACGTCAACTGCATCATGTGTCATGAAACCGCCTACGGTAACCGCGGCCTGTTCCCCGACATCCGCTATTCACCGATGCTGAATTCGGCCGAGGCGTTCAAGTCAGTGGTGCTGGGCGGTGTGCTGGAGTCGAAGGGCATGGTGTCGTTCAAGCAGCGTTTCGGCGACAAGGAAGCCGAAGCCATCCGTGCCTACATGGTGCAGCGCGCCAACCAGGCCAAGGCAGCCGCCACACCGCGTTAACGGCTGTATCTGCAGGGGTCGCGGCCGGCCGTGCCGCGACTGGCTCCTGCCGTAGCCTCTTGGGTAGAATGCGCGCCTGTTTGCCCCATGTCCGGGCGCCGCCCGCTTCCAATTAAAACTACCCACGCGAGGTCACCATGCAGTTGCTCGAC
>DATJXP010000163.1:0-10895 GCA_035500035.1 Candidatus Acidiferrum sp.
GGCGGTCGACAGCCTGCTCAACTACGAAACCGTCAAATACTTCACCAACGAAAAGTACGAGGCCGACCTGTACCACGCCGAACTGATGAACTGGGAGCGGGCACGCCGCAACAGCCGCATGAGTTTGTTCTTTCTCAACGCCGGCCAGGCGTTGATCATCGCCGCGTCGATGACGGCGATGCTGTGGCTGGCGGCGCGCGGCGTGTCGGCAAAGTCGATGACGATGGGCGACTTCGTGCTGGTCAACACGTTCATGCTGCAGCTGTTCATGCCGCTGAACTTTCTCGGCTTCGTCTATCGCGAAGTCAAAGGCGCGCTCGCCAACATCGAGCAGATGTTCAAGCTGCTGGAGGCCAAGCCGCGCATCACCGACAAGGCGGATGCCATCGTGCTCGACGACAAGTTGCCAGCGGTCGAGTTCGATCATGTCAGTTTCGAGTACGGTGCCGAGCGGAACATTCTCAGTGAGGTCAGCTTTACCATCGCGCCGGGCGAGAAGGTGGCGGTGGTGGGTGCCAGCGGCAGCGGCAAATCGACGCTGGTGAAACTGTTGTTCCGTTTCTATGACACGACCGCGGGGCAGGTGCGTGTCGGTGGCCATGACGTACGCGAGTTGCAGATCCACTCGCTACGCCGCGCCATCGGCATCGTGCCGCAGGACACCGTGCTGTTCAACGACACCATCGTCCGCAACGTGCGTTATGGCCGCCCTGACGCCACCGACGCTGAAGTCGCGGAAGCGATCCGTCTGGCGCAGCTGGGGCCGTTCATCGCGCAGTTGCCCGATGGCGGCGACACGCTGGTCGGCGAGCGCGGGCTGAAACTTTCCGGCGGCGAGAAGCAGCGGGTCGCGATTGCACGTACGATCCTGAAGCGGCCGAGCATTCTCGTGTTCGACGAAGCCACCTCGGCGCTCGACAGCAAGACCGAGCGCGGCATTCTCGATGCGCTGCGCGAGGTCGCGCGCGGGCACACCAGTCTCGTCATCGCACACCGGCTCTCTACCATCGTCGATGCCGACCGCATCCTTGTGCTCGAGCACGGCCGCATCGTCGAGAGCGGCACCCATCAACAACTGCTCGCGCTCGACGGCCGCTACGCAACGATGTGGCGCATCCAGCAGCAGGACCGCGCCAGAGACGAAGGCGTCGCCATAAGCTAAATGGGGTCAGAGCCCATTTAATTTATTAAGAAATTTGCGGCAACGGTTCTTAACATAAGAAATGGGCTCTGACCCCATTTAACCCCTGCCGCAATTCAGAATCCGGCAAGGATCGCATTTCGGCGTCATGCCACGCTGACAGCTCTGGAATAGAATCGCGGGCATCTTCCGTCCGGCAGTCGATATGAACATCACGACGCTTCCTGCATTGCTCGGTATCTTTGCGCTGGCTTTCCTGGTGTTGCTGCTGGTCAAGGCCGCCATCCAGCCGGTTACCGACAAGGCAGCGAAACGCCTGCTGGTATTGCTGCTGATCGGCATGCTGGCGATGGCGTTCTGCCTGTTCTACATCTATGCCGACATGCGGTTATATTGGCCACGGCTTTCAGGTATCGAGATCGGATTCACGTACTGGATAGGTCCGTCGCTGTATTTCTACATCGATCGCATCAATGGTGGTGCGGATCCGTTCGCGAAGCCGGTCAATCTGCTGCATTGGTTACCGGCGATCCTGATCGAGTTGGCGCTGCTGCCGTTTTTCCTGCGGCCGATTCCCGGGCAGGCCGATTGGTTCGGCAATGCCCTGGTCATTTCGCAGCGCGGAATCTGGTTTGTCTGGTGGGGTTTTCATCTGCAGATGTCGATTTACGTGCTGAAGTGCCAGCCGCTGCTGCGGGTATACCGGCAGCGGCTGGTGGAAAATTTCTCCGACATTTCCCGCCTGAACCTGCGCTGGCTGCAGTTCTGCTGCTACGGTTTCATCACGCTGATCCTGACCGAACGGCTGCTGCCGGCGGTCGGCATCACCTCGTCCGGCCTGTCGCAGACCGCAGGCATCTCGGTGTATCTCTTCATCATCATCCTGATGTACATGGCGCTGGGCCAGAGCCGCCTGGCATTTGCTGCCGTCGAGCCGGCGACTGCCGTCAATGGCAAGTACCAGCGCTCCGGCCTGCGCGACGATACCGCCCAGTACTACCTCGACAAGCTGACCGCGCTGATGGCGAACGAGCGTTGCTACCTGGAAAGCGAGCTGTCGCTGCAGGCGCTGGCGGACAGGGTCAAGTTGAGTCCGCACCACCTGTCGCAGTTGCTCAATGACAAGCTGCAGAAGAATTTCTACGACTACATCAACCAGCAGCGGGTGGAGCATGCCAAGCGGCTGCTGACCGGAGAGCCGCTCAAATCCGTGACCGATATCGCGTTCGAATCCGGTTACAACAGCAAGAACTCCTTCTACAACGCCTTCAAGCGTCATTGCGGGATGTCGCCGTCCGACTATCGCAATGGGCAACAGTCGGCGGCGGCGGAATAACGGTTAAAAACCCGGTAAATCCGCCCGGCTTTACCTCCTGCCGGAAGTTTTCTCCCTAGTATCGATGCCGATGCCATGCATCACATCGACTCAACCAGAGGAGGACTCCATGAACGATCGTCGTGAATTTATCCAACTGGCCGCGCTGGTAGCGCTGGCCGCCCCCGTCGCTGCGCATGCAGCCGATGCCACGCCAGCACCGAAGCCCCGCGGCGAAATTGCCCGCTATCCGCTCAGCGGCGACCTCGCCGGCAAGGAAGCCGTATTGGTGGAGTTGGGCGCACGGCCCGGAGTCGCCAACGGGGCCGGTGCGCATCGCCATCCCGGTTTTGTGCTCGGCTATGTGGTGGAAGGCGCCTACGCCTTCGGCGTCAACAACGAAACGCCACACATCGTGCACGCTGGCGAAACCTTCTTCGAGGACAAAGGTGCCCTGCACAGTGGCAACGGCAGTGCCGATCCGGACAAGCCGGCGCGCTTGTTGGCCTTCATGGTCGTCCCTGCCGGCGACAAGCTGGTAATGCCGGCCTAGGAGCTGATGCCATGAACAAACGAAGTTTTTTGCTGCCCGTATTGATCACCGTTGCGCTGCTGGGACCACTGGCGCGTGCCGAGGAAGAGCCGACGCTGAAACAACGTGCCGAGCAGGCCGCTGCGCAGCTGATCGGCAAACCGGCGCCGGCGCTGCAGCTGACGACGCTTGAGGGCAAACCACTGGACTTGGCGCAGTACTACGGTAAACGCGCCGTCTATCTGAAAATATGGGCCACTTGGTGCGTGCCGTGTCGCGCGCAAATGCCGCACTTCGAGCGCACGTTCGAGAGCGCAGGTAATGATCTGGCCGTGATTGCCATCGATGCCGGCTTCAACGAAACCCGCGCCGACATCATCGATACGCGCGAGGAGTTCGGCCTGCGCATGCCGATCGTCGTCGATGACGGCACTCTGGCCACCATGTTCGGTTTGCAGATGACGCCGTTGCACATCGTCATCGATCGCAGCGGCATCATCCGGCATCTCGGCCAGGCGGCCGACGACAAGCTGGAAGCGGCGCTGCAGGCGGCAAAGACGGCGCCGTTGGCCGGCGATTTCCGCGCCGGCGCGGCTCCGCAACCCGTGCAGACCGCCGCCGTGGGCGATGCACTGCCGGCGCTGAACGTGGACACTCTGGACAAGCGACACGTTGCGCTGCGCGATGCCAAGGCCGCCCATGGCACTGCGCTGGTGTTCATGAACTCCTGGTGCGAGTCCTATCTGGCGAAGTCGCGGCCCGATTCTGCCAAGGCCTGTGCGCAAGTACGCGAGCAGGTAGAGCAACTGAAGGCAGCGCATCCGGACGTGCGCTGGATCGCGGTATCGTCGGGGTTGTGGACTGCCGTCGGCGACCTGCGCAAGTACGCGCAGGACAGTCGGGTGACGTTACCATTGACGCTGGATACGGACGGCCAGTTGTTCCGGCGCTTCGGCATTCATCGCGTGCCGTCGGTCGTACTCGCCGACGGCAACGGCAAGATCGTCAGCCGTGGCGAAGGCTACGACGCACAGCTGGACCTGAAACTGGCACGCTTGTCTGGCGGAGAGCCCAAATGACCGCCGCGGTTGTGTAAATGGGGTCAGTGTAAATGGGGTCAGAGCCCATTTCATTTATTAAGAAGTTGGCACCGGGGTTCTTAACAAAATAAATGGGCTCTGACCCCATTTAGCCCGAAGCGCCAGCAGCGCTCGAAGCAACCTCCGCCCGAGCTGCGCCAATTGCATTTAGGTAGCGCTTTTCCCGAGGCATGAAAAAAGGGGCCTTACGGCCCCTTTTCTCTCCCCTTGCAGCAGCGAAGTCGCGCTGTCTTACAAACCGTCGGTCTTGCGGAAGAACTGTTTGCCTTCGTCGTCGACGAGGTCCTGCAGGTACTTGTTGTTTTCCTGGCAGATATATTCCTGTAACTCGGAACCGTCGTCCCAGTTGATGTCCCACGCCACGGTCCACGGTTTGCTGTAGGCGCCCGGATCGTCGATGGTGGCTTCGTAGTGCAGCACTTCCTTGAACGGCCGCGTGAACTTCTCGATCGTGTGCAACTGGTCGCTGTGCATGTGACCGTTGAAGTCGATCCAGGTCTTTTCATTAAAACCAACCGTGTCCACCACCAGCGCATCGCCTTCGTAGTGGCCGACGGAATGGCCGAAATAGGTCGGGTTCAGTTTGTCGCCGGTCGGGTGCGGGCGGCCGTCCATGAAGATTTCGCGCCACACGTGCCCGCCGCCTTCAAAGATGATGACGACGCGATTGGGTTGCTGGATGAACTGCGCCGGATACGGCGTGCCCATCGAGCGCGGACCACCGGGCGGCAGACAGAAACCTTCGGGATCGTATTTGACGCCGTTGGCCTTGTTGTATTCCCACATCGCTTTCGACCACGGCAGCATCGGCGGTTGATCGCCTTTCTGCGCGCCGACGATCTTCGGCGCGAAGTCGGTGATGTAGGGCAGGTTCCAGATGCCGTTGCCGCCGAAATCGACGTGACCGTCGGCCAGGTGTGGCGTCGGCGTATGCGGAGTGTTTTTGGCCGGCGGCTGCGCCAGTGCGCCGGTGGCGGCGGCAATGGCCAGAACCAGCAGAGCGGCCTTGTGCGTGTACTTCATGTAGTTCCCCTCTCGGCGTCGCGCGCGTTATTTCTTGGTGCAGTCGACTTTGCCGACGCTGTCTTCGTTGAAGTCGGTCTGGCTGGTGGCGGCGAACAGGCGTTGGCAGGTGTCGGCCAGTACCACGGCCTGGGCGTTGCCTTTGAGGCTGCCGTCACGCGCCTGCGAGCCGGTGACGATCACTTCGCTGCCGACCTGCAGCGTGTCCTTGGTCCAGCCGCGGCGCATCAGGCCGTTGGGGCTGCCCATTTCAAACGCCCAGGTTTCCACGCCCTTGGGGCCTTCCACTTCCATATAGAAGTAGGTGTGCGGGTTGGTCCAATCGACCTTGGTGACGGTGCCGCGCTTGACGAGTTTCTTGGCGCCGTCGAATTCGGCCGAGAACGAGTGGTGGGCGAACGCCTGCACGCTGACGACAAGACTGGCGGCAAGTGCGGCGAGTGCGAGTTTGGTTTTCATGGGGTCTCCCGAGTGCGCGAGCACTGTAGTTGGCAGCAGTAGTTGCAGCGTTGGTCAATTGATACGGAATTCGAATTTGCCTTTCTGGCTACCCAGCGTGTAGGTACCGGTATATTTGCGATTGGTCCACGAACCGAGATTGCTCACCTTGCCGGTCAACACCAGTGCGCCTTCCTTCAGCGGTGCATTGATGATCAGCGTCCAGGTATCAGCGGCCAGATCGACCTTGGTCATCGTCACGCCGTTCTTGCCCGGATTGACGCTGCCGGTGAGGTCGCCGGTCTTGGTATTCGCCATCAACAGGCGCATGTGGGTGACGGCGCCGCCATCGGCGGTCAGGTTGCCGGACCAGGAACCTTTGATGGGATGGCCGGTCTGCGCTTCGGCGGTGGCGCCAAAGACGAGGGCGGCAACTAACAACAACAAACGCGCGAGCATGGCTTCTCCTCTGACAATTCTGGGCGATCTTTGGCAATGCCTGATCAACGAATGGAATCGATCCGCCGCGATCTTGTAATTGGTTGAGGCGCGAACAGCAGGGCGCGCCGACGGCAGGACTGCGCAATAGTACTGATTTCGGCCGTTCATTCCAGTGGGCCGGGAATTACCGGCAGAATTTCCCCATTGCTTGCACGGGTTCAACGGGTTTTGGCGGCACCGCGCAACGCTTCGAGGAATTCGTACGACGCGTAGCCGTCGGGTACCAGTTTGTACTTGAGCTGATAGGTGCGTACGGCATCGCGCGTGCGGCTGCCGAGTACGCCGTCGGGCGTGCCGACATCGACGCCGGCGGCATTCAGCAGCGTCTGCAATTCCTCGACATCGGCACGTGCCAGCATGCGTTCTTCGACGGCCGGCATGTGCCTGATCGGGCCGTCGCCCATCAGGCGGTCGGCCAGATGACCGACGGAAATAGCGTAAAAAACCGAGCGATTCCACACCATGATGGTGCGGAAGTTGTCATAGACCAGGAAGGCCGGACCCTTGGCACCGGCCGGCACCACCACCGAGGCCTGCAGGTCGCCGTTGCCGAGCGCGGTGCCGTCGGCCTTGCGCACACCGAGTGTGTTCCATTCGGAAACCGTTTTGCGAATCGTGGTTCCGGAAAATGCAAAATCGAAATTGGCCGGCAACACCACTTCGCGGCCCCAGCGCTCGCCGCCTTTCCAGCCCGACTCGGCCAGGTAATGCGCCGCCGACGACAACACGTCCGGCAGCGAATGCCAGATGTCGATGCGGCCGTCACCGTCGGCATCGACGGCATAGTGGCGGAAGGTGGACGGCATGAACTGGCACTGGCCCATCGCCCCGGCCCACGAGCCCGTCATCTCCGCCGGTTTGATGTGGCCGGCCTGGAGGATCTGCAGCGCGGTGAACAGTTCGCCGCGGAAGAAATCGCTGCGGCGCGGATCATAGGCCAGCGTCGCCAACGCGTTGATCACCGAAAAACCGCCGGTGATCGAGCCGTAGTTGCTCTCGAGCCCCCAGAACGCGGCGAGGTACTGCGGTTGCACGCCGTATTGTTTTTCGATGCGCTGGAACAGTTCCTTGTTCTGCGCCAGCAGTTCGCGGCCGCGCTTGATGCGGGCGTCGTTGATGCGCGCGTTCATGTAGCCGGTAAAGGTCTGCACGAACTCGGGCTGACTGCGATCGAGCTCGATCACGCGCGGCAGCGGCGCGTTGACGTTGGCGAAGGCGGCGTCGAGCGTGGCCTTGCTGATGCCCTTGCCGCCGGCTTCGCGCTTGAGTCCGGCCAGCCAGGCGGCGAAATCCTGCGGTGCCGGCGCGGCGGACGACGGCGACGCGGCCAGCGGTTTGGCTTCCGGCTGCGGCATGGCGGTTTGCGTGATGACGGACGAGGTTGCGGTAGTTGACGCAGGCGTCGCCGGTTCCTGTGCGGTGGTGTTGGCGGCACAGGAAGCCAGGGTCAACGACACCATGCAACAGGTGAACAGGGTAATGAACGAGGAGACGGGCACGCCATGGCGTGCCCCTACGCCGTATTGCGTCATTGCCATTCGAACTTGTAACCGACGGCGTACAGCGAATGGATCAATTCTTCGTCCGGCACCACGGCGCTGATTTTCTTGCGCAGCTTCTTGATGTGGCTGTCGATGGTGCGATCGCTGACCACGCGGCCGTCGGAGTAGATCTTGTCCACCAGCACGCTGCGCGAAAAGATGCGGCCGGGCTGGTCCGACAGCACTTTCAGCAACTGGAATTCCACCGCGGTCAGGTGCAGGTCGGTGCCGTGGATGGTGGCCTTGTAGGTATCGACGTCGAGCACCAGCCCGCGGTCGGAAGGTTTGTCCTTGCCTTCGCTGCGGCGCAGCACGGCCTTGGCGCGCGCCACTACTTCGCGTGGGCTGAACGGTTTGCAGATGTAGTCGTCGGCGCCGAGTTCGAGGCCGAGCAGGCGGTCGATCTCATCGACCTTCGCCGTAATCATGATGACGGGAAGTTGCGAATGCTTGCGGATGTCCTTGCAGATTTCGACGCCGCTCTTGTTCGGCAGCATCAGGTCGAGCAGCACCAGGTTAGTGTGGTGTTCGGCCAGCCACGGCTGCACCAATGCGCCGTCGTGCAGGCAATCCACCGTGAAGCCGCTCTGGATCAGGTAATCCTGCAGCACGCTGGACAGTTTCATTTCGTCTTCGACGATCAGGATGTGTTGTGACATGCAATGACTCCTTAAGCGCTCAGTCCGAAAGCAATTCTATGGTACGCGGGAAGGCGATGGTCAATCTCAAACCGCCAAGCGGCGAATGATTGGCCGCAATGGTGCCATTGTGCGCGGTGACGATGTTCTGGCAGATGGCCAGCCCCAGCCCCGAGCCGCCCTTGGCGCGGTTGCGCGACATTTCGACGCGGTACAGGCGGTCGAACAGGTGGGCGAGATCCTTGTCGCCGACGCCGGGCGCGCTGTCCAGCCATTCCACCAGCACGTGGCGGCCGTCGTCGTGGGCATGTACTTGCAGTTCGCCGCCGGCATCGGTGTAGCGCTGCGAGTTCTGCAGCAGGTTGTCGAACAACTGCAACAGGCGGTCGGGGTCGCCGATCATCGGCAGCGATTCGTCCGGCAGCGACGACCTGATCTTCAGGACTATGCGCAACTGGCTGCCGGCGGCGCGGATGTGCTTGTCGAGGCAGGTGTGCAGGATGTCGGCGAGGTCGAGCGGCTCCTTTTTATAGATCAGCGCGCCGATGTCGGACAGCGACAGCTCGTGCAGATCGTTGACCAGCGTGTTCAGGTGCAGCACTTCCTGGTGCAGCGAGTCGAGCGTTTCCTTGTTCAGCGGACGCACGCCGTCCTGCACCGCTTCCAGTTCGCCGCGCATCACCGCCAAGGGCGTGCGCAACTCGTGCGAGATGTCGGCGATCCATTGCTGGCGTGCTTGCTGGTTTTGCTGCAGCGCCTTCGCCAGCGCGTTGAAGTCTTCCGACAATTGCGTAAGTTCGTCGCTGCCGCGCACCGGGATGCGCGAGGCGTAGTCGCCGCTGGTCAGCGCGCGCGCGCCTTCCACCATCTGCCGCACCGGCCTGGTCAGGAAGGAGGCGGCCGGGAACGCCAGCAGGGCAGTCAACAGGCCCAGCTCCAGCGCCCATTTGAAGAAATCGTTCTGTTGTTGTTCCTTGAACAGCAGGTCGCCCTGTTCCGACAATTGCTGGCGGCTGGTCACCGCCAGATAACCCACGGTCTTGCCGTCGACCAGGATGGGATTGAGCGTGGCTACGTCGAGCGATGGCGCACCCGGCGTGCCGCGGATGATGTGCTTGTTGGCGTCGAGCAGTTGCAGGTAGGGGCGGGCGGGGCTGTATTCGGACGAGTAGTACCAGTCGTTGACCTGGAAGATGCTGCGGTTGGGCACCGGGCGTTTGATGCGGCGGCTGCGCGCTTCGATCAGGTCGGCGTCGGCCGAACTCTCGATACTGCCGGCGATCAGGTTCAGGAAGATGGCGTTGTCCTTGAGAATCGCTTCCCACGAGCCGTTGTCGTGGTAGAACGTTTCCAGCCCCTTGATCAGCGCCGGCACCTGCCGTTCCTCGATGCGGCTGACGTACTCGAGGAAGCCGCGGTTGAAGTTGTAATACCAGACGCTGTAGGTGGCCGCGTAAGCCAGCCCGTTGGCCAACAGAAAGATGAAAAAAAGTTTGTATTTGATGCTGATCCGCATGGCTGGCTACTATACCCCAATTCCCCGGCGTTGCCGTTGAGTGCCGGGGGTTTCTTGGCTTTTCCACATTAATCCTCTTGCCAATCGACGCTTCAACGTTCAGCGTGATCAGCATGGCTTCCGACTCCGACATTCTCGCCAGCTTCCACCCGGTGACGCGGGCGTGGTTCGAGCGCGCACTCGGCACGCCGACGTTGCCGCAGGCCGAGGCATGGCCCGCCATCATGGCCGGGCGCCACACGCTGATCGCGGCGCCGACCGGCAGCGGCAAAACCCTCGCCGCGTTCTTCGTGCTGATCGACCGTCTGGTGCAGCGTTCGCTGGCGCCGGGCAATTACCAGCGCCGCACCAGCGTGCTGTACGTGTCGCCATTGAAAGCGCTCGGCAACGACATCCAGCGCAACCTGCAAGTGCCGCTCGACGGCATCACCGCGCTATTGCCGCAGTTCGGCTTGCCGGGTATCGACATTCGCGTCGCCGTGCGCACCGGCGATACGCCGCAGGCCGAACGCCAGGGCATGCTGAAGCAGCCACCCGATATCCTCGTTACCACGCCGGAATCGTTGTACCTGCTGTTGACCAGCAAGGGCGGCCGCAAGCTGCTGGCGACGATAGACACCGTCATCGTCGATGAAATCCACGCCATGCTCGGCGACAAGCGCGGCTCGCATTTGTCGCTGTCGCTGGAGCGGTTGGAAAAACTGACTGGCAAGCGCGTGCAGCGTATCGGGCTGTCGGCGACGCAGAAGCCGATCGAGACGGTGGCGCGTTATCTGGTGGGCATTCCGCCTTCGCCAAGGCTACGGCGGGACGAGTCCGCCTTCGCTGGGTCACGGCGGGACGAGCTTCATTGTTTCATCGTCGACAGTGGACATCAGCGCAAATTGGACGTCAGTCTCGAAGTGCCGCGCTCGCCGCTGACGGCGCTGATGAGCAACGAAGTGTGGGGCGAGATCTACCAGCGGCTCGAACAACTGACGGCCGAACACCGTACCACCATCATCTTCGTCAACACGCGGCGGTTGGCCGAACGCTTGGCGGTCACGCTCGGCGAGCGCATCGGCGCCGAGCTGGTGAGCTCGCATCACGGCAGCATGAGCAAGGATCATCGCTTCGATGCCGAGCAGCGCTTGAAGCGCGGGGAACTGCG
>DATJXP010000164.1:0-16469 GCA_035500035.1 Candidatus Acidiferrum sp.
GATGGAGTTGTCATCGGCCCCGGCGAAGGCACGCGTGGCGACAAGGACACGTTCACGAAATTAGTCCTACCGGACCATCCCGGAATCGAGATCGCCAAACCGCCGCTCGTTCTTGCCGGCAGCGATCACGACACCATGCCCATCGTGCGCATTTCGCCGCAATACCCGAGCGGCGCCCAGGCCAACGGCGTCGAAGGCTGGGTGCAGGTGCGCTTCAACATCACCACCACCGGTGCAGTAAGCGATGCCCGAGTGGTCGACAGCAATCCGCACGGCGTGTTCGACAAGGCCGCCGTCGACGCCATTGCCCGTTGGCGCTACAACCCGCGCACCGAAGACGGTCAGGCAACTGAAACGCGCGGTGTCGAAACGGTGTTGCGGTTCGAGTTGAAGTGAAAGGAGATTGTGATCATGAATATTTCGTCGCTGCGGTTTCCGGTGGTGTTGGCGCTGGCCACATTGATCACTGCAATTTTGTTCTGGGTGATGTATCAGTTCATTGCGACGCCGAAGCTTTGGGCGTCGCCGAAGATAGCGCCGATGCACTTCGTGAGACTCGAGATTGAGCCTGCTCAAAAAGTCGTACTTCCCCAGACGAAGCCAATTGATTGTTTTGATTGCCTTATCACTGATTATTTTTTTACACAGCCCATCTCCATCACACGCCCATCGTTGGTAGAGCCGGACGTGAAAAAAGGCATCACTGCCATCAAGGCTCCTGCCTACACCGGCGGCTCGCTGGATACCGAGCCGCTGGTACGAGTGAACCCGGTCTATCCGCAATCGGCGCGCGATCTCGGGCAGGAAGGTTGGGTGCGGATTCGCTTCAACATCGACAGCACTGGCGGTGTCAGTGCGCCAGTGGTTGTGGGCAGTCAACCTCGCGGCGTGTTCGACAAAGCGGCAATCAACGCAGTCGCACTATGGCGCTATGAACCAAAGACGGAGGACGGTGTTGCCGTTGAACAACGCGGGCTCGAAGTGCTGTTCCGGTTCACGCTACACAATTAACGCGAATCCTGGTGGCGTCAGCGCGATGACAGTGCGCGCCGGCGCCACAGCAGCATCAGGCACACCAGGATGCACGCCACGATCATCACCACCGGGAACAGCACGGTGGTCCACGACAAGCTGGCGAGCGCAAAAATCGACAGTGCGCTGCGCACGGCAAACAGCGCGTAGAACTGCAAACTCTCTTCGTGGGGCCGCGCCCACGTCTTGCGCAGCGTCGGCGCGAAGCCGAGTGCATCGACACTCGTCAGGATCACCACCGACCACAGCGGATCGTCGGTGGCATACCACAACGGCAACGACAGCAACGCTACGATCAGAAACATCCAATCGCTGCGCGTGTTGGTGAAATCGCTGCGCAGCACCAACGCCAGCCATGCCACGTAGATCGTAATCACTGCCGACACACCCGTCGGCCATGCGCCGGCGCCACCAGACGCTGCAAGTTGGGCAAAGAAGACGATGGCCGTGGTCAGGCTCCAGATCAGCCACGAAAAGAAATGCGGTTTGACGTGATTCGCCCGGATCGCGCGAATGTACGGCACGTAGCCCGCAACAGTGAGCAAGATCGAAACGCCGCTGGCGATATCGGACCAGTTCATGGCAATGCCGTCGTACCGAGTGCGTTATGCCGATGCGCGCGCGGCGTGGCGGTACATGGCGTACGTGATCGCGGCGAACACGGCGAGGCCGAGCCACAAGGCCGCCGCCTCGAAGCCCTTGCCGACCACCGCGAGCGGATCGTCGTTGCCGGTGGCGGCGACGATGCCGGCAAACACGACACCGAACAAGCTTTCGCCGACGATCATGCCGGTGGCCAGCAGCGTGCCCATGCGCACCGCCTTGGCTGCGTCGCGTTGGCGCGCGGCCCAACGATCGTAGCAATGGCCGATCAATGCCCCTGCCACCATCGGTGTCGTCAGCGCCATCGGCAGGTACATACCCATGCCGACCGCGAGCGGCGGCAGCCGCAGCTTGCCGCTACGACCCAGTACTTCGTCGAGCAACACCAGCAGCGCGCCGATCGCGGCACCGAGCCCGAGCAAGCTCCAGTCGAGATCGCCGCCGAGCACGCCTTTCGCCAAGGCGGTGATCAACGCCGCCTGCGGCGCCGACAGCGCGTTGTCGCCGGCACCGGGCGTGCCGGCAAAACCGAACGCGGTGTTCAGCAACGACAACACCGGCGGGATCGCCAGCGAACCGAACACGACGCCGATGATCAGCGCCACCTGCTGCCGCCACGGCGTGGCGCCAATCAGTTGACCGGTCTTCAGATCCTGCAGGTTATCGTTGGAAATGGTGGCGACGCCAAACACGATGGCGGTGACGAACAACGCGTACGCCACCAGCGTTTGCGTGGCGGCGCCATCGGCACCGCGGCCGACGATCAGCACCAGCATCAGCGACGCGCCGAGCACGCCGAGTATGCCGACGCTGGAAATCGGGCTGTTGGACGAGCCGACCAAGCCCGCCATGTAACCGCACACCGAGGCGATGACGATGCCGGCGATCAACACGTACAGCAAGGTCGCCGCGATCACGCTGCCCGCCGATGGCGCCAGCGGACCGCCGGCGACGAAGCGGCTCAGCAACCACGCGATCGGTACCATGTTGGCGATGATGACGAGGACGACCCACTTCAGCGGAATGTCGCGTTCGGTCAACGTCAGCGCCTCGCCGCGCGCGCGTTGCGCAGCACTGGCCAGCGATGTGCGAATGCCGGCGGCGATAGGGCCGAGCAACTTGAACAAAGTCCAGATCGCCGCGATGCCGATCATGCCGGAGCCGACGAAGCGCACCTTGCTGCGAAAGATGCTGCTGGCCAGTTGATCGACTCCGCCGTCGAGACCGAACGTGTAGTACGGCATCAAGCCGGCCCATGCCAGTACGAGACCCAGCAGCATCGCGAGACCGGCCGACAGTCCGACCAGGTGACCGACGCCGAACAAGGCAAAGCTCAAACCGCCGGAGACGCCCGAGATCGAGCCGCCGACCTTGAAGTACTTGCCGGCTTCGGCCGCCACCAATTTCATCGACGCCAGCAAGGCGTAGCCGGCCGACGCCAACGAGTTGAGCAGGATCACGCGCAGTCCGCGCTGATTGTCTTCGGCACCGGTGCCGGCCGCGCAACCGACCACCAACACTTCTGCCGCCGCCGCGCCTTCCGGATACGGCAACGACGAACCGGTGACCAGCGCACGCCGCAGCGGCACCGACAGCATCACGCCGAGCACGCCACCGGTGCCGCACACGAGCGCCGTGGTCCAGAACGGAAACCCCTGCCACCAGCCGATCATGATCAAGCCCGGCAACACGAAGATGATGGCCGACAGCGTGCCCGCGGCCGACGCCACCGTTTGCACGATGTTGTTTTCCAGGATCGACGAATTCGGCACGAAGCGCAGCAGCGCCATCGAGATCACCGCTGCAGGCAATGAAGTGGCGAACGTCAGCCCCGACTTGAGGCCGAGATAGACGTTGGCCGCGGTGAACAAAATGGTGATCAAGCCGCCGAGCGCGATGCCGCGCAGCGTCAGTTCAGTCATGGGTTTTTGCATCGGCAAACTCTGCGCTCAGTCTTTCAGGTAATGCGATTTCGCCACCGGCTTCATCAGCGCGTTGCTGACGAGGCCTATCGCCAGCAGCACAGCCATCAGATACATCGTCGAGTTGTACAGCGACGATGTCGGATCGACGGTGCCCTTGGGTGCGATTTCCATCAAGCGTGCGATGGTGACGGTTTGCGCGGACACCAGCTTGTCGAGCTGATCGAGCCCGGCGCCGAAGCGTTGCTGGAACGCGACGGGATCGACCTTGGCGGCGAGCGCCGTAATTGCATCCGACATCGCGCTCTGCCGCAGCGACGTGATCGCGAGCGGCCCCAATACGCCGGCCGTGCTCCACGCGGTGAGCAAACGGCCGTGGATGCCGCCGACGAACTTGGTGCCGAACACATCGGCGAGATAGGCGGGAACGGTGGCGAAGCCGCCGCCGTACATCGTGAAGATCAGCATCGTCGCGGCGTAGAACAGCACCAGCCATGTCACCGACGGATCGGTGCTGACGCGCGTTGCCGCGAACGGCACCGACAGGTACAGCACGATGCCGAGCGCAAAGAAGATCCAGTAGGTGTTCTTGCGGCCGATGTAGTCGGACGACGACGCCCACAGAAACCGGCCCAGCATGTTGAACACGCTGATCATGCTGACGTAGGTGGCGGCGAACGTGGCGTTGACGGTGCCCGGCAGCGTGGTGCCGAAGATTTCCTTCATCATCGTGCTGGCCACCGCGAGCACGCCGATGCCGGCGGAGACGTTCATGCACAACGCGATCCACAACTGGTAGAACTGGCGCGTCTTCAACGCTTCGTCGATGTCGACGTTGTGGATGGTGACCATCTGTTTGGCTTCGCTGGCTTCGGTCGGCGGCGTATACCCTGCCGGCAGCCAGCCTTCGCGCGGAATGCGGTACGAAAACGCGGCGATCAGCATGATGACGAAATAGATCAAGCCCAACGCGACGAAAGTCTGGCCGACGCCGATGGAACCGGTGCCGACCACGTACACGCCTTCCGGGCCTTTGACCAGCATGTCGGCCACATCCTTGGCGCCGACGACGACCACTTCCAGTTTCTGTCCGGCCTGCTCGACGAAACGGCGGCCGGCTTCGGTAATGAGTTGCACCTGGTCCGCAGTGCCGAGATAGGTGGGCGCCACGTAGAAATGTTGCATGAACCACGTCTTCAGCGGCGAACCGATGATGGCGCCGCCGCCGAAACCCATGATGGCCATGCCGGCCGCCATGCCGCGATGATCGGGAAACCAGCGGATCAACGTGCTGACCGGCGATACGTAACCAAGTCCGAGGCCGCAACCACCGATGACGCCATAGCCGAAATACAGCAGCCACAGCTGATGGGTGAAGATGCCGAGCGAACCGACCAGATACCCGCCGCCCCAGCAGCACGCCGACACGGTGGCGACCATGCGCGGTCCGACCTGCTCCAGCCAGCGGCCGGCAAACGCCGCCGACAAACCGAGAAACACGATGGCAATGGAGAAGATGATGCTGACGCTTTGCAGTCCCCAGTCTTCGGCGGCTGGCGCCACCACGCCGTACACGCGTGCAAGCGGCGGGTTGTAGATACTCCACGCATAGACGGAGCCGATGCACAGGTGAATGGCAATGGATGCCAGCGGCACCTTCCAGCGGTTGAAACCCGGCTCGGCGATGATGCGCTCTTTCGATAACAGGCCCGGCATGCCCTTCCCCTCGCGGCTGTTGTCTTGCTCGATGACAAGTCGCACTATACAACAACCGTCGCGGTCGAACCGCTCAACGGTTCTTCCAACAAAAACCATTCAGGGAAGCCCAGCCATGACTACGATGCCCCGTTTGTTACGCTGTTTCACCGTCGCTGCTTTGCTCATCAACGTGCCGTTGGCGCTGGCCGCCACCGACGCCGAGATCAAGGCATTCAAGGAGGCGTTCGCCGCCTACAACAATGCCGTCGCCAAGCAAAAAGATGCCGATGTACTGACCTATGCCGAAAAGACCGTCACGCTCGGCAAGAGCGTCTATGGTCCCGGTTCCAAAAGTTTCATCGCGCTCAACCACAACCTGGCCCGCGCCCACCTGCGGCTGAAGCAATACAAGGAGGCGTTGGCGATCCTCAATGCCATCGGCGAGGATTACCGCAAGGCCTACGGCGAAGTGGCGCCGGAATTGATCGACTACTATCTCGATCTGTCGGATGCCCAGCGCGGCAGCGACTACGTTTCGAACTGGACCCGGTCGCAGAACGAAGCGCTCTACCAGGCGCGCAAAGCACTCGGTGAAGAGTCCGCCGACTATGCCTTGATGCAGATCGACATCGGTCACATCCAGGTGGTCAACCAACATCCCGACGGCGAAAGCCTGATCGAAGACGGCTTCAAGCAATTGAAGAAAGTGGCACCCAACCACCCGCGCTGGGGTTATGCCAATTTCGTGGTCGGCAAGATACGCATGGCTCATGAACGCTATGCCGATGCCATCGAACACCTGACCGTCAGCCTAGACGGCTCCAAGGCCAACGCCAAAAATTCGCTCGACACTTCGCTGCAATTGAGCGCGTTGGGATTCCTGGCCGTCGCGCTGGAAAAAACCAATCAAGGCGAAGCCGCCACCAAGCGGCTCGAAGAGTTGGGACGTTTGAAAGAAAGCCTCGGCGACAAGCGTGCGGAACCGGTGTATGTCGTCAAACCGGATTTTCCGCTGATAACCACCACCGGGCGCGTCAAAACCAGCGAAGGCAGCGTGATGGTGTCGTATGACGTCGATGAGCATGGCTACACCACCAACCAGCATGTCGATTTCAGCGTGGGGCCGCCGGCTTACGCGGATGCCGCGGTGGCGGCAGTGAAGAAGTTTCGCTATGCCCCGCTGTTCCAGGGCGGCAAGGCGGTGGCGATGCACGGCGTTAAGTACGACTTCAAGTTCCTGATCGACGACTAAGCGGGCAGGAAACCTGAATCATTGCTGATGGTCGTACTGCCAGCGTCGCAGTACGCCCAGCACCAGCATGAGCAGCGGCGGGACGGAATCGATCAGCGCGCGATCGGGCGCGCCGATCAAACCCTGCGGGCCGACCCAATGAACCAACGCATCGAGCAGCAGATAGATGGTGAGTAACCAGTGCAGGCTGCGACTGGGATGTTCGCGCCACGCCTGCCACGCAAACACCAGACCCAGTGCAATCATCGCGGTGCCGAACTCCTGTGTCAGATGGCTCAGAAAAGAGTCCGGCGCTTGAACCGCATAGAAGTTGGCGAATTCGCTCGCCAGCGGCACCGGCAACCAGCCGGTCGGCAACAGCAAGGCTCCAACGCCAACGAACAGATAAACCGCGCCGAGTACCGCATAGACCGCCTTGAGTATGGCGCGTATCGTCATGCGGGTGTCCTCCTGACAGGTTTGTTGTGTTGTGTCTGGGCTCGCTGCAATATACCGGACTCGTCACGACAAAGGTTCCGGACTTTTTCCCGAAAATGCCCATGACCAAGCTCACTCGACGCCAACTGATGCTGACTTGCACCGCCGCCGCTTCGCTGGCGGCAATACCCACGCTGAAGGCCGCCGAAAGCGGCCGCTTTCGCGCCAAACTGAAGTCCGGCACCAAGCCGGCGCTGACGCCCGGCGAAATCGTGCTGGCCGATCATGCCGGCCGCCGCGACCTGCTGTACGTGCCGCCGTCGTACGATGCCGCCAAGCCGGCGCCGTTCGTGATGTTCCTGCACGGCGCGCGCGGCGACGGCGACCGCAATCTGGCGCAGGAACGCGCCGCCGCCGATGCCAACGGCACCCTCGTGCTGAGTCCCAGCACACGCTCCGGTACGTGGGACGCGATCCAGGGCAATTTTGCCGCCGACTTCGACGCGCTCGACGCCCTGCTGCAACAAGCCTTCGACCGTTGCAACATCGATCCGATGCACATGGCGGTGGGTGGCATGTCGGACGGCGCCAGCTACGGCATTACGCTCGGCTTGATCAACGGCGATCTGTTCTCGCACGTCATCGCGCATTCGCCGGGCTTCATCATCACCGATAACTGGCACGGCAAGCCGAAGGTGTTCGTTTCGCACGGCCGGCAGGACAATATTTTGCCGTTCGAGCAATGCGGCGCCGCCATCGTTGCCAGATTGAAGAGCAAAAATTACGACGTGCGCTTCGACATCTTCGACGGCGGCCACACGGCAACGCCGGAAATGCGCAGCACGGCGCTGGCGTGGCTGAAAAGTTAACAGCAGAAAAATCAAAACATGCACACGAGGGGATTACTGATGAAAACGAAATTGACGATCTGTTGCTCGCTGCTGGCTCTCGCTGCGGCCTTGCCGGTGTCGGCCGCTGACGATGCCGCGGTCAAAGCACTGCAAGCGCAAGTCGCCGAGCTGCAGGCCAAGCAGGACATCCGCGAGCTGTTCACCGCCTACGGCCGCACGCTCGACAGCCGTGATTTCAAAGGCTTTGCCGCGCTGTATGCGCGCGATGCCGAATACGTCGGCGGCGGCAGCCTCGGCGCAGTGAAAGGGCCGGACGCCATCGCCGCGATGCTGGAAAAGCAGATCACTTCCAATTCCACCGGCGCCAACCTGCACATCTACTCCAACGAAAAGATCACCGTGCATGGCAATACCGCTACCGCGCAAAGCCGCGGCGCGTTTTTCGTGGCCACCGCCGCCGGCGCGCCGCAGCCGCTGATCTTCGCCACTTACAACGACGAGCTGGTCAAGGAAGACGGCCGCTGGAAATTCAAACGCCGCGAAGTGCTGGGCGACATTCCCGGCCCCAACAACGAAGACCGCAACAACATCAAGGTCGCCGATATCTCTGGCAAGTGGGTGATCCATTCCAGCGTCGGCGGCAAGACGCCGATCACCGTGCGCTGCGAATTGAAGCAGACCAAGTCGAAACTCGCCGGCAGTTGCACGCCAGAGATGGCCAATCCGCAACCTAGCGAGCTCAACGGCAACGTGACGACCAGTACCGCACGCTGGGGCTATGACGTGGTGTTCAACGGCAAGCCCGGCCGCGTCGATTTCACTGCTACCACGTTGACGCCGACGCTGGCCGGCAACTTGTCGTTGTCGGGAATGATGGCGCCGTTCACCGCCGACCGCGAGTGATTGCCATTTCCGTGGGCAGTTGACTCACGCCGCGCAATTGTATCAGTATACGGATACACTTATACAATTGTCGCCGCCATGGACATCCACATAGATCCCAAAGACGGTCTGCCGATCTACCGGCAGATCGCCAATCAGTTGCGCTACATGATCGCCTCCGGCCTGCTCAAGCAGGACGAAGACCTGCCGCCGATCCGCACGCTGGCAATGCAGCTGAGCGTGACGCCCAACACCATCGTCAAGGCTTACGAAGAACTCGAGAAGGCCGGCGTCATCAGCAAGCGCCGCGGTTCCGGCTGCTACGTGTCCGACAGCCCGTCGAAGCTGGTCGAGCGCGAAAAGCGCAAGATTCTCGAGCAACGCGTCGATGCACTACTGATCGAAGCGCGCCAACTGAACTTCCGCAGCGAAGATCTGTTCAAGCTGATCCACAAACGTTTGTCGTTACTCGCCAGTGCCGGCGCTTTCGGCGCTGCCAGCGGCGACGGCAAGTAAGGAGACGAATGAGATGAGCACCCCTTTAGTCGAAGTCCGCGGCTTGAGTCGCCGCTATGGCAGCCACGTCGCGCTGGATGCGGTGGATTTTTCCATCACGGCCGGCCGCGTCTATGGTTTGGTCGGCGCCAACGGCGCCGGCAAGACCACGCTGTTGAAGCATTTGCTGGGTTTGTTGCGGCCGCAAAGCGGCAGCGTGCGCGTGTTCGGCTACGATCCGGTGCGCGATCCGGTACGCGCGCTGCAACGCATCGGTTATCTGTCCGAACACCGCGAAATGCCGGAATGGATGCGCATCGCCGAATTGCTGCGTTACCTGCAGGCCTACCATCCCAGTTGGGACATGAGTTACGCCTACGACCTGCTGGAGACCTTTCACCTCGACCCGAGAAAGAAAATCTCGGCGCTGTCGCAAGGCATGCGCGCGCAAACCGGCCTCGTCGCTGCGCTGGCGCACCGGCCAGAGCTGCTGATTCTCGATGAACCCTCGAACGGCCTCGACGCCGTGGTGCGGCGCGACATCGTCGATGCCGTCATCCGCACCGTGGTGCAGGAAGGCCGCAGCGTGATCTTTTCGTCGCACCTGCTCGATGAAATGGAGCGCACCTGCGATCACGTGACGATGATCCAGGACGGCAAGATCACGTTCGACTGCGATCTCGATGCGATCAAGGAAACCCACTTGTTCACCCGTATCAGTTTTGCCGAGCCGGTGGCGCAGCCGCCGCAGTTCGACGGCGTGTTGATGAGCCAGGGCAGCGGCCGCAGCTGGACCTTGATGCACGAGTCCTCACTCGCCGATTTCACGGCACAGGTCTATCGCGCCGGCGGCGAAGTCGCCGAATCGCGCAACGCTACGCTGGAAGAAATCTTTATCGCTCGTGCCGGCCGCTCCACGCGCTTCCATAAGGTGGCGTGAACATGCGCAGCCCTGCCATCGCGTTGTTGTGGGAATGCTGGCGCCTGTCGCGCCGCTGGTATCTGTGGGTGTTGCCGGCGGCGATCGCTCTCAATCTGGCGCTGATGAATCTGTCCGGCATCGTCAAGCTGCCGCCACCGATGCTTGCCGCAGATCCCACGCTTGGCCTCAGGATCGTGGCGCTGTTCGCTTTCACCATCAGCTTCATGTTGGCCATCTTCGCCACATTCATGGCGATGGCGCTCGGCGGCAAAGCCGGTTTCCCGCTGCAATTCGAGTATCGGCTGCCAGTCGGCTCGGCTGTGTTGATAGCAGTGCCGATGGCGCTGATGGCAGTGTTGTGCGCATCGCTGTACGTAATACCGGTAACGTTGAACTGGCTTATCTACGGCGTTGCATTTCCGTTGTTGCCGGTCTGCGCCGTGCTGATGACCTTGGCAGTGGCCCTGCTCACCAGCAGTTGGGCTACCACTTCGACGCCGTCGCGCTTGTTCGCGCTGGTGGTGGCGGTCGTCGGCTACTCGAGCTTGTTCAGTCATTTGGCGCCGATGCACTTTCCCGGCTCCGATCCACGCCACCCGGCACCGCCTGCGCTGACGCCCGACATCATGATAATGACGCCCGGCGGCTATGCGGAACTCGCCGCCGCATGCCTGCTGCTGTTCGGTATCACACTGGCGTCGTTGCGGCGACAGCGTTGCAGCGAATCACCGCTGCCGGGATTGTCGGCGCTATTGCCGGCACGCAGTGGCACCGCGTCTTCGTGGTCTGTTTCCGCGCTGCGCGACCGTATCGCCGATCTGGTCGCGCTGCCGTGCCCGGTGCAATCGCGTTGGCGTGCCGAACTGTGGCTGGAACTGAAACGACACACGCTGCCGATCCTGCTGATCGGTGCGTTGATTGCGCTGATAATGCCGCTGCACCTGCTCGGCAACTCATTGGGCAATATCAGTACCACTTGGCTCGATTATCTGTTTCTCGCCACGGTATTCCTCACCGGCACCGGCATCGCCATATTCAACCGACGCTCGGCGACCGGCGGCTACATGTCGGCGTTCGAAGGTACGCGCAGACTGAGTACACCTGCGCTGGCGCTGATCCAGGTACTGGCGCTGGCCGCCAGCATCCTGGCCGGCATGCTGCTCGTGTGTACGAGCTTGTATCTGTCGTCGCGCTTGCTCGACCAACCCAGCGTGCTGACTTCGTTGTTCAGCGCCGCCGCCGATGAAACTCCGCTGCAACTGTTCAGCGACATCATCGTGCTGCTCACGTTGTATCTCGCCGCCATCATGCTGTTCGTATGCGTCCATGTCTGCTCCATCGTGTGGGGCCGGATATTCCCGTACGGCATCGGCGCACTGGCGCTGTACGGCATCATCTTCAGTTTTTTGATCAGCCATCAGAACGTCGGGCTGCAAGGCATCCAGCGCCACATGTGGGGCTTCGCTGCGGCGGTGCTGTTACTTACGTTACTGGTGCTGGGGCGCACGCTGCAGCTGAAAATACTCACGCTGCCATCGGCTCTCGCAGGTGCGGCAGTTTGGGTGGTGTTCGTCGTGTGTGGCGTTTACAGCCTGGCGCAACGCGGCATCGTGCTGGCTGATCAGCCATCCGAATTGCAGGCGTTCAACGCGTCGCTGTTGTTGCTGCCGTTGACGTTCTTCCTGGCGCTGAACTGGTGCTACGACAGGTTGCGGCATCGGTGAGCGCTACGACACAGAGAATTTCTGGCGAAATCTGAAAGACCTACTAGACTGCGGGAACACCATTAACCCGCTCACCGATTCCGGCCCTGGCTCGACACGCCCCGTGCCGGAGTTACAATGCGTTCGACACGGAATGTCACGCAATATGAAAAGCTCAGATTTGATCAGGGAGATGCAGGCCGCAGGCTGGGTTCTGCAACGAGTAAAAGGCAGTCACCATATTTTCAAACACCCTTCCCTGCCAGACACAATTGCCGTGCCACATCCGAAGAAAGATTTACCGAAAGGGACTTTGCAAGCCATTCGCAAGCAAGCCGGACTAACCGGGGACGGTCAATGACGACGGAGCAACGCCATGCAATATCCAGTAGCGATTGAATGGGGCGACGACAACGTTGCCACCGGCATTGTCATTCCTGACATTCCAGGCACCCACACGGCTGGCGACTCTGTTGAAGCGGCTTACGCGGCAGTCGTGGAGATTGCGCACATCCAACTGGAGGCGCTGCTTGCCCTCGACAAGGAACTTCCCTTGCCCAGCCGCATAGAAAAACTGAAGGGCCTTCCGGAGTTTGCTGGCTACGGATGGGGAATTGTCGAAATCGACATCACGCCCTATTTGGGCAAGCAAGCTGCTCATCGTTAACACGGACAGCTCGAGCGGCCATTTATCGGTGTTGGCACTTCCGAAAATCCTCAGACCTTGACGCCACCCATCGCGCAAATTTTCGCGAACTGCTCCGGCGTCACCTTGCCGACGCTGAGCCGGCCGAGCCGCACCAGGTCCATCTGTGCGAAATAAACGTCCTGTTTCAGCGTTTTCAACGCGACCGGGGTCTTCAGCGGCTTGACCGGTGCGAACTCCACCGATGACCACGTATCCCCTTTCGCGGTCGGATCCGGAAAATGTTCGCGCGTCACCTTGGCGATGCCGACAATCTCCTGGCCTTCGTTGCTGTGATAGAAGAACGCGAGATCGCCCTTCTTCATCAGGCGCAGATTGTTGCGCGCCGTGTAGTTGCGCACGCCGGTCCAGTCCGTCTTCTTGTCGCTGAGCAGTTGCTGCCAGCTGAATTCGTACGGTTCGGATTTGATCAGCCAGTAGTTGGGCATGGACAAGACCTCGTGCGCGTGAATACAGCGGATGCGAGAACAGCCGCGCTCACGGCTTGCGCGCGCTGACGAGCGAATAATAACTGGCGCCGGTGCGCAGCGCCGATATGTCAACGAAACCGGCGCGCTGCAACATGGCTTTCAAGTCGGGCAACGAATATTGCCGTCCCTTGGTGCCCAGCAACATCAGCAACGAAAACGCGGCAACCGGCCACGGACCGCAGTGATCGTCATCCATCAGCATTTCGTGCAGCAGAATGCGGCCGCCTGACGGCAGCGCGGCAAACGCGGCGTCGGCGAGTTTCTGGCAAGTCGCCTCCGACCAGTCGTGGAAGATGTTGGAAAAGAAGTGGGCGTCGTGGCCAGTGGGCCAGGCTTCGGTGAACATGTTGCGGGCCAGCGTAGTCACCTGGCGCGTTACACCAGCCACTGCAATGTAGCGCTCGGCTTCGACGCACACCGGCGCAATCTCGAGTATGGTGGCGCTCAAGCTTGGCCAGGCGCGGGCCAGCGCAATCGAAAAGCTGCCCGAACCGCCGCCGACGTCGAGCAGTAAGCGCACGTCGGCAAACAGCGGTTGTTCCGCCAGCGCCAGCGCCGCCGCACGGCTGTGCGCATTCATGTAGGCCGTGATGATGCTGGCCAGTTCCGGCGGCATCTCGCCACGCTCCCATTCGTCAGCGGCCGACGCATGACTGTCGGGCCGCTCGCCCGTGCGCAAGGTGGAAAGCAGCTGGGCGTGCAGCGGATTGCTTTGGCGGTAACCGTGCAGCGCCGGGCCGTAATAACCTTCCGCCTCGGGATGCAACCACCGCCGCGACAGCGCGGTGGCGCGCCACAGGCCATCGCGCCGCTCGACGAAACCCGTCGCCGCCAGCAGGCCGAGATGTATGCCGAGCGCGCGGGCGTCGGCGCCGATTTCCTGCGCCAGCGCTGCCGTCGATTTCGCCGCTCCCGACAGCGCGGCAAACGTGCCCGCCTCGTCGGCCACCGTCACCACCGGCAGGCGGAACTGCGAGAGCCAGCATTCCCAGATTTCGCGGTCGTCGTTGGAAGGTGGAAGGGTTTGGGTTGTCGCTGCTGATTTCATCGTATTCCTGTTGGATTCCGTGCCAGGGTTCAAGCCGCTGCTTGAATGATTTTCCAGTGCGCTTCAATGGTGTCTGCCGACAAGTCCGCACCACACACCCATTCGACGAAGTAACCGCCGTTGCTTATCTTGCAGAACTCTACTTGGTCCTTGAGCGGAGCGAATGCTTCGAATTCGAGGTAAGGCTTCATATCGAAATGGCCACGGCAACCATCATCGGCGGTGATGTCCAGAATCCAGTTCGCTTTGGGTTTGATGTCGGCAATTCTCATTGGTCCAGCCCCTTGATGGGGAAAGGTGGTCTGCCTGAGACGGCGAGCTGCCAATCCGCAAGCAAGTCTTCCTGGTGCAATTCAATCCAGGCCACTACGAGTTTATGCTTGTTGTGGGGCAAAGAGCCAGCCAACACAGCGCCGTCACTGATTGAATAAACCGCGACCGCGCCTTGGTAGTCGGCATGGATGTGCGGAACATGATGTTTATCCGTATCTTTGTAAAACATACGGATCAATATTCCGTAAAACATCGAAATGGTAGGCATAATCATCCTTGATGATGCAATGAAAAAAAGGGCGGCCACTTTTTGTTGGCCGCCCTCAGTCTAGTACAGGATATGCGATCCTGCCGGTTTACTTGCTACCGCCGTAACTCGAATAAATCAGCGACATCGCCAGCTCCTTGCAGGTGATGAACTCGAGCAGCGCTGCTTGTCCGCGTTCAGTAGCTTCAATACCGCGCTTCAACGCAGCAACGATGTCATTCGGATCGGTGATGCGCTCGCCGTAACCGCCGAAGGCTTTCGCCATGTCGGCGTAATTGCCGCTGATGTCGCAGGTGTTGTACTTGGCGTCCGACACTTTCATGATCGGAATTTCCATCGCCATCGAAAAGTTGTTGAACAGGATGGACAGGATCGGAATGCGTTCGCGCACGGCGGTTTCGAAATCCATGCCGGTGAAGCCGATGGCAGCATCGCCCCACACGTTGATGCACAGGTGATCGGGCTTGGCGAGCTTGGCGCCCATCGCCAGCGGCAGGCCGTAGCCGAGCTGCGTGGTCTTGCCCCAGCCGATGTAGGTGAGCGGGTGCGTGCTTTCCCAGAACGGAATCAATTGATCGCGCGGTGAACCAGCGTCGTGCGTGATGACGACCTTGCTCTTGTCCACCAGCTTGTTCATTTCGTAGATGACGCGGTACGGCGTCATCGGGTTCTGGTTCGACGTCAGCTTCGGCAGCCATTCCGCCAGCCACTCGGCGCGGTTTTTGGCGATGGCTTTCGGTGTGCTGTCCTTGCGGGCTTTCGCCTTGCTCAAATCGAGCGTCTTCAGTTCGGCGATGATCGCCTGCAGCGTCAGCTTGGCATCGCCGGCGATGCCGATCTCGGATTGGATGTCCTTGTTCAAATCGACCGGATCCAGCGTGGCGTGGATGTAGCGCTTGTTCGGCGGCATGCGGGTCGCAAACGACGAGATCGCCATCGAGCAACCGATGCCGAAGATGATGTCGGCGTCGTACAAGAAGTCATACACCATGCGCGTGGTGGCATGGCCGCCGGAGCCGAGTGCAAGCGGATGGGTTTCGTCGAACGCGCTTTTACCGGCGATGGAGGTAGTCACCGGCGCATTCAACAACTCGGCGATTTCTTTCAGTTCGGGCCACGCCTTGGCGTAGTGAATGCCTTGACCGGCGTAGATCACCGGCTTGTCGGCCTTGGCCAGTTCGCGCGCGGCGGATTTCACGTGATCCGGATCGGGCGCGGTGCGGGTCTTGTACACCGGCTTGTAGCTGGAGATGTCAGCGTCTTCCTTGCAGGCATCCCACGGAATTTCCACCAGCACCGGGCCCGGGCGGCCGTTGCGCAACTGGGTGAACGCACGGCGCATGATGTTGACGACTTCGGCACCGGTGGTGATCGGCTCGGCCCACTTGGTGATGTGCTTCATGTTCAGCACGGAATTGAAGTTGGGGAAATACTGCGCGATGTTGCGGTTGTAGCCGGCCGGCATGAACAACACCGGTACCGATTCGCCGTAACACTGCGCCACACCGCCGAAGGTGTTCTCGGCGCCCGGGCCGTGCTGCATTACGAACACGCCAATTCCGTCGCCGCAGGTCATACGACTGAAGGCGTCGGCCATGTGAGCGCCGGTGCGTTCCTGGCGTACCACGATGGGCCGGATATCAACCGCCGCGGCAGCCTCGATGATCGGGTTCAGCGGATAACAGAACAGGTATTTGACGCCTTCGGCCTTCAAGATGCGGGCTATGGCTTCTGCGACTTGCATGGGGAACTACTCCGGCTCAAAAAATTGGGGCGGATTCTACTCCGCCCCGGTCGATCATGCAGCAAATGGGGACGAGCTAAATGGGCTCTGACCCTATTTACAGGCACGCCATGGCGTGCCCCTACTTTGAATCCGGCCCGAACAGTTTCAAGCGGGCCTTGCCGTTTTCGTCGGCATATTCGC
>DATJXP010000165.1:0-3622 GCA_035500035.1 Candidatus Acidiferrum sp.
AACATTCCGGTTTTTACGTGCTGTCGCTCGCGCTGATCGTCAGTACCTGGTCGTTCTACTCGATCTACACCTCCGCTTCGTTGCGCGGTTTCGGCTACAACGCCTATTACCTCGGCTTTGCCGCCGCCTTCATTCTTTCGCCACTGATGTTGCAACCGCTGTTGCGCATCACTCGCCGCTTTCGGTTGTCGTCGCTGGCCGACCTGTTTGCGTTCCGCTTTCGCAGCGCCTGGGCCGGCACCTTGACCACGCTAATCCTGTTGCTATGCGCATTCCCGTTGATGGCGCTGCAGACCTTCAGTCTGGCGCTCGGAGTCCGATTGATGGCACCAGAGCTCGATCCACGCCTGGTTGCGCTGGGCTTCAACATAGTGCTGTTGGTGTTTTCGCTGCGCTTCGGCATCGTCGACGTGACCGGCCGCGATCCCAACAACAGCCTGGTGGCCAGTCTGGCGTTCGAGGGCCTGTTCAAACTGTTCGTGCTGCTGGCCACCGCCGGCTTCGTCATCTACGACGTATTCGGCGGACCCGGCGCGTTGCAAACCTGGCTGGATTCGCAACCGCCGGCCATCAGCAGGCTGGACATGTCGTTTGTCGCCGACTCGACCAACCTCCTGACACTGCTGTTTTTCACCGCCTCGATCGCAGTGCCCTACGTGTTCCACATGATATTTCCGGAAAACCGCAATCCCATGAACCTGCGCACCGCAAGCTGGGGAGTGCCGCTGACGTTACTGATCGCCAGCCTGCCGGTGATGCCAGTGCTGTGGGCGCGGGACTATTTCGGAGATACCAGTAACGTGCAACTTGCCGGGCTGGTCGTGACCAAGCTGTCGCACCAAGCCGGCTTGCCGTTGCTGTATTTCATCGGCAGCGTCGCGGCTGCCACCGGCTTGACCGTGGTACTGGCCTTGTCGGTGGCTGCCATGTGCATGAACCATCTGGTGCTGCGTGCCCGCAAACCGCCGACGGGCAGTGGATTGTATGCGTGGCTCATGCTGCAACGGCGCTTGCTGATCGGCGGTGTATTCATCGGTGGTTATCTTTACTACCTGCCGATGGCGGATGGCCGTCTAGCGCTCGATACCGGCATCATTTCATTCATCGCTTGTTTGCAGTTTTTACCCGGTACGCTGAGCCTGCTGTACTGGCCACAGGCCAATCTCAAGGGTTTCATCAGCGGCCTCGTGGGCGGAGTCACGGTGTGGATGGTGATGGGCCTGTTGCCTTATCTGCGGCTGATGTCGAGTTCGGAGCCGGTGGGGGTGGGCATGGCCAGCGGCATCAACTGGAACCTGGTCATCGGCGCATCGCTGCTGACCAACCTCACGTTGCTGGTGCTCGTGTCCAGCTTCACCCGCGCCAGCGCCGAAGAAAAGAAAGCAGCGCTGCTGTGTGCACCGGAGGCCCTGCCGGCCGATCGCCATTTACTGCGAGCCCGCTCGGTGGCCGATTTCATCCAGGGCCTGTCGGCAGCGATGGGAGCGGATGCTGCCGGCCGTGAAGTCACCCAGGCATTGAAGGATCTGCGTTTGCAAAGCGATGAGCGGCGTCCCTATCAACTGCTGCAACTGCGCACCCAGCTCGAGGCCAACCTGTCATCTCTGCTTGGGCCAACGTTGGCCCACGCGATGGTGGAAAACAGTTTGCCGTTGGCGCCCTCCGGCAGTTCATCGTCAGCCGGCATATTGAGCCTGTTGGAACAGGAAGCTGAATCCTGGCGGGGAAACCTGAGCGGGGTTGCACTCGACCTCGACCTTCTGCGGCGACACCACCGGCAGATCCTGCAAAACCTGCCAATGGGCGTATGTGAGTTGGACGACCGCGGCCGCATAGCGCTGTGGAATGCCGCAATGGGCAAACTCACCGGCCTGTCGGCCGAGCAGATAGCCAGTCAACCGGTATCGGCCCTGCCCGAGCCATGGCAAAGCCTGCTGCAAGACTTTGCCAACGACCCACTGGCGTTGCATCGTAATCGCCAGATCGTGCAGCACAATGGCAAGACCCGCTGGTTCTCGCTGCACAAATCCATTCTGACCACCGGGATGACCGGCTCCCGCCCGGCCAGAACTACCGTTCGCGCCGGCCAGGTCATCATGATGGAAGATCAAACCGAAACCACCTTGATGGAAAAAGAACTGGCTCATGCCGACCGCCTCAATTCGATCGGGCGTCTGGCTGCCGGCGTCGCCCACGAGATCGGCAATCCTGTCACCGGCATTGCCTGCCTTGCGCAAAACCTGCAAGCCGAATCCGCTGACAAGGACACGCTCGATCTGGCTGGCAAGATACTGACCCAGACGCGCCGCATCTCGACCATCACCGATGCCTTGCTGCGTTTTTCGCACCAAGGACCACTGAAAGAAAAGCCTTCGGCATTGTCGCCGGTCGAGTTGAAGCAAGTAACTACCGAAGCCTTCAACCTGTTTGGTTTGCAGCAGGAAGGAACCAGTGTTTCGCTGGTGAATGCCTGCCAGGACAACTTGAGCATCTGGGCCGACTATCAACAGTTACTGCAAATATTGCTGAACTTGCTTGCCAATGCCCGTGACGCCAGCAAGGACGGAGATCGCATCGTGGTGTCGACCTCCGTCGAGGCAGACATGTTGTCGCTATCGGTCGAAGACGAAGGTTGTGGAATTCCGAGCGCAGTGTTGCCGCGAATCTTCGAGCCGTTTTTCACTACCAAGGACCCTGGCAAAGGAACCGGGCTGGGGCTGGCGTTGGTATATCGCTTGGTCACCGATCTGGGAGGCACTATCAGGCTGGAAAGCCGAACGGGGGGTGAGTCCACAGTCGTTGCGCATGGTGGTACACGGGTAATTGTTACGTTTCCTTGCTATGATCCGGGCAGTTTGGTAACACCTTCAGCACAAATTTCCCATTCTGCTTAGGCTTTTTGTTCCGAATATCGCCCTGATTCGTTACTCCCTCGCACACCATGAGCCACATCCTGCTGGTTGAAGACGAAGACGTGATTCGCGACGCCCTGCGCCGTTTGCTGGAGCGCAATGGCTATGCTGTCAGCGAGGCCGGTTCGGTGCAGGAAGCTTGCGAAAAGCACGATTTGAACAACTTCGACGTCATCATCAGCGATCTGCGTCTGCCCGGGTTGCCTGGCACCGAGCTGATCAAGCGGACGCCAACGCCGGTACTGATCATGACCAGTTACGCCAGCCTGCGCAGCGCGATCGATTCGATGAAGATCGGCGCCGTCGACTATATCTCCAAGCCATTCGAACACGACGAAATACTCAAGACGCTGTCGCGCGTCATCAACAGCGACCAGAAGAGCCGCAACCAGACCCGCATGCAACCAAGGCCAAGCGAGGAACCGGTTACCGGCATGGTCGGCAGTTGCCCGGCAATGCAGGAATTGTTTCGTCGCATTCGTAAAGTGGCGCAAACCAATTCTTCCGTGCTGATCCAGGGTGAATCCGGCACCGGCAAGGAACTGGTTGCACGCGCGTTGCACGAAGCGAGCTCACGCAAGGATGCCAACCTGATCTCGGTGAACTGCGCCGCCATCCCGGAAAACCTGATCGAATCCGAATTGTTCGGCCATGAAAAGGGGGCATTCACCGGCGCCACCAACACTCGCACCGGGCTGGTGGAAGCCGCC
>DATJXP010000166.1:0-14452 GCA_035500035.1 Candidatus Acidiferrum sp.
ATTCCTTCTCCAGCACTTTCTGTTGTTTGCCGGAGATGCCGCCCAGCACCGTCAACGCGTGACGAATTCGCGCCCGGCTCATGTCGAGTCCCACTATCGCCATCGCATCGATCACCGACACAGATACTGCGGTGCCGGCAATCGCGATGAACAGCGGAAACAACAACTCACGGATTTTCATGTTCATCTGTTGCGCCAACTGCACCAGCGCCTGTTCCAGCGCATCGCGTTGCCAGTCGCGGACTTCTTCGATGCGCCACGCCACGAATTGCAGGATGCGCAGGCTGTCTTCCGTCGTCAGTTTGTTGTTGGCAAAACTTTCCAGCGTGATTGACGGGACCGCAGACAGAAAGAATGCAGACAATGGCATCACATCGGCAAAACGCTCGACCCGCGGCTTCACCAGCGGCACGATCTGCCTGATGCGCCGCGGATCGAACGCCCACGCGGCATAACGCGCGATGAATTCTTCATCGCTCAACGATTCACGCACGTAACGGCCGTTCAACCAATCGAGCTTCTGCGTGTCGAACACCGGCCCGCCGAGCGAGACACGCTTGATATCGAACTGCGCAATCATTTCGCGCAGACTGAATTTCTCGTTGCCGTCCGGCATCGACCATCCCATCATGCCCAGATAGTTGATCACTGCTTCCGGCAGATAACCCATGCGCTGGTAGTAGCCGATGCTGGTCGGGTTCTTGCGCTTGCTGAGCTTGCTCTTGTCGGGATTGCGCAACAGCGGCAGGTGACACAACACCGGCGCCTGCCAGCCGAAGTACTGGTACAACAACAGGTGTTTCGGTGCCGAGCTGATCCATTCCTCGCCGCGTAGCACGTGGGTGATTTCCATCAAATGGTCGTCCACCACGTTGGCCAGGTGATAAGTCGGCAAGCCGTCGGACTTCATCAACACCTGCATGTCCACCTGGCTCCATTCGATTTCCACCGGCTCGCGCAGCAGATCGTCGATCACGCACTTGCCTTCGCGCGGCACCTTCATGCGGATCACGTACGGGAACCCTGACGCCAGCTTGGTGGCGATATCTTCCTGCGTCAGATGCATGCAGTGGCCGTCGTAACCCACTTGCTGCTTGTCGGCCAATTGCTGCTTGCGCACCGAGTCCAGCCGCTCGCTGGTGCAGAAACAGCGGAAGGCATAACCGCGATCCAACAACTGTTGGGCATGTTGGTGGTAAATCGCCGAGCGCTCGCTCTGGCGGTACGGCGCGTGCGGGCCGCCTTTGTCCGGACCTTCATCCCAGTCCAGGTTCAACCATTTCAACGCAGCGAGTATGTCGTTTTCCGACTTGCGCGTGCTGCGCACCTGGTCAGTATCTTCGATGCGCAGGATGAACTTGCCGCCATGCTGACGCGCGAAGCACAGATTGAACAAGGCGATGTAAGCAGTGCCGACGTGCGGGTCGCCGGTCGGAGAAGGAGCGATGCGGGTACGGACTGTAGTCATGACGTCGATGTTAACTGCGGAAAGTTGCTGATTATACGGAGCCGGCGCAACCTGCGCCCGTCCTATTCATCGTGGCTGCCACGGCGCAATTGCTTCAGTTGGCCTTGCCTGCGCTTGCTGTCCATGCGCCTTTGTTTCGAGGCATGAGTCGGCTTGGTGGCGACGCGACGTTTTGGCCGCTTGCTGGCGGCGCGGATCAACTCGGCCAACCGCGTCAGCGCCTCCTCGCGGTTGCGCTCCTGCGTGCGCCAGTTCTGTGCCTTGATCACGACGACACCGTCGCGCGTGATGCGGGCATCGGTTTTGTGCAGCAAGCGCTGCTTGATCTCGTCCGGCAGCGATGAGGCCTTGATGTCGAAGCGCAGATGGATCGCGCTGCTGACCTTGTTGACGTTCTGCCCGCCGGCGCCCTGCGAACGTACGGCACTCAACGAAATTTCGTCGTCGCGCAGGTGCAGGGTTGGCGTGATTTCCAGCATGGTTCGATTGCCAAGTTCAATTGCCAAGTTCAATGATTCAATTCAACGATGCAGTTCGATGAAGGCTTTTACCTGCGGCGCCACCAGATCGCCAGGCAAGCCCAGGTACAACGCTACCGACAGATGATTCTGACCGATGCCGTACACCGTCCACGGCAACTTGCCCTTGGCCTGCTGGATCGCCGACAACAGGTTCAGCGTTTGCCGTTCGAACTGCGGCGGATCGAATTCCGCCAGCGTCACCAGCATGGGAATGTCGCTCTGCACCAGGCCTGCCAACGACGAACGGGACGGATAGACCGCACGGTCTTCGCCCAGATATGCCGGCTCCATCGGACTCGGCGGCATGATGGAATAATCGTAGATGCCGGACAGCAGAATGATGCCGGCCAAGCCATGCGGCTTCGGCGCATACACCGAAGCATGCGCGACATAACTGGCCACGTGCGCGGCACCAGCCGATTGTCCCATCAGGAACAACTTCGCGGCGCTGACGCCGTGCTTGCCACCTTGCTGCTGCAGAAAATCGACCGCGGCACGCAAATCTTCGATGCCGCTCGGCCACTGGTGCTCGGGTGCCAGCCGATAGGTCAATGCCACGCCATTGAAGCCATTGCGCACCGCCCAACGGCCGATGTTGCCGTAGAACGGCGAGCCTTCGGTATGTTTGTCGCCGGCAATGAAACCGCCGCCATGCACGAACACCAGCAACGGCCGCGAGGGATCGAACCCGGTTGCCGGCGTGTACACATCGAGCCGCTGGCGTTCATCGGCGCCGTATCGCAGGTCGCGCTGCACCTTGACGTCGCTGTCGTCGGTGCCTTGGTAAAACGGCAGGATCACATTGCGCGTGGCCGCCAGCGTATCCGGACTGACCATGCGGCCGATGGCGGCCAACTGCTGACGATATTGTGCAAAATCCACGTGTTTCCCCTTGTCATTGTCGGTAATGACACCATTGTATCGCCAAGCAGTCTGTTGTTTGCGATAGACTTGCCGCCCTCGCTGTCACGGAGCTGCCCATGAACCTCGACGATCTCAACCGCCAATATGCCGCGGCCCAACCGCAGGACATCATCCGCCACGCCCTCAGTCTGCCAGGCAAGGCAGTAGTCACTACGCACTTCGGTCCGTTCGAAGCCGTCATCCTGCACATGGCGACACTGGTGAAGCCCGACCTGCAAGTGGTGTGGGTCGATCACGGCTACAACACCAAGGCCACTTATCGCTGTGCCGAAAAGATCATCAACCAGCTCAAGCTCAACGTCGATGTGTTCACGCCGAAGGTTTCCGCCGCGCGCCAGGAAGCGGCCTTGGGCGGCATTCCCGACTACACCGAAGACGCCCACAAGACTTTCACCGAGAATTTCAAACTGGAACCGTTCCGCCGCGCGATGGCGCAGCACAAACCCGACATCTGGTTGACCGCGCTGCGCAAGGAGCAGACCGAGTTCCGTCAATCGCTGAACATCTTTACCCAGGACGACAAGGGCGTGTTAAAAGTAGCGCCGCTGTTCTTCTGGACCGAAGCGCAGATGCGCGCTTACCTGGAACAACACAAGCTGCCGAACGAAGACAGCTATTACGATCCGACCAAGGCGCTGGAAAACCGCGAGTGCGGTTTGCACACGTCAACGCTGTAGGTCTTTCCCGGTGGCGACCCGCCGCAACGATTCACCGCTGAGGCGGTAACGTATCCATTCGTCGAGTGGCTCAGCGTCGAGAGCGTCGTAGAACTCGATCGCCGGCGTGTTCCAATCGAGCACGCTCCATTCCAGGCGGCCACAACCTTCAGCCACAGCTTGTGTCGCCAAATGCTGCAGCAGAGCCTTGCCCAGGCCTTTGCCGCGCTGCATTGGCGAGGCGTACACGTCTTCCAGGTAGATACCGTTGCGGCCGAGCCAGGTCGAGTAGCTGTAGAAATACACCGCGAAGCCGGCGGCAACACCGTCGATCTCACCGATCAAGGCCCGCGCCTTGGCTTCAGGGCCGGTCAAGCTGACACGAATCTGCTCGACCGTCGCCACCACTTGCTCGGCCGCTCTTTCGTACTCGGCCAGTTCGCGGATGAAGCCGAGAATCTGTGCGGCATCGTCGGCAGTGGCGGCACGGATCGCGATCATGGCGCCACTTCTTCACGCCAACGCAATTGATCGTGCAGTTTGACCACCTCGCCGACGATGATCAGCGTCGGCGGTTTGACGTCGCGGCCGGCAACCAGCGCCGGCAAATCCTGCAACGTACCGGTGTGCACGCGTTGATGGGCAGTGGTGCCCTGCTCTACCAGCGCCACCGGTGTGGCCGGTGCAGCACCATGCGCGATCAGTTCGCGGCAGATCTGCGGCAGGCTGACCAAGCCCATGTAGAACACCACGGTTTGCCCGGGCTGTACCAATTGCGGCCATTCGAGTTCACAGCTGTCGTCTTTCAAGTGACCGGTGACGAAACGCACCGAGTGGGCGTAATCGCGATGCGTCAGCGGAATACCGGCATAGGCGGCGCAACCGGAAGCGGCGGTGATGCCGGGCACGATCTGGAACGGAATGCGCGCGGCCGACAGTTCGGCGATTTCTTCGCCGCCACGGCCGAAGATGAAGGGGTCACCACCCTTCAATCGCAGCACGCGCTTGCCTTGCAGCGCCAATTTGACCAACAGCTTGCTGATTTCTTCCTGTGGCATCGTATGATCGGAGCGCTTTTTGCCGACATGGATGCGCTCGGCATCCTGGCGCACCAACGCAAGAATTTCCGGCGTCACCAGCCGGTCGAACAATACGACATCGGCCTGCTGCATCAGGCGTAGCGCACGGAACGTCAGCAGATCGGGATCGCCCGGCCCGGCACCGACCAGGTACACCTCGCCCTGATCGACCTTGCCGCCGCGTTGCGTCAGCGTGTTCTGCAGCAAGGTTTCGCCCTTGTCCTGCTGCCCGCTCAATACCAACTCAGCCACCGGGCCGTTGACGATGCCTTCCCAGAACCGCATGCGTGTACGCGGATTCGGCAAGCGCATCTTCACTGCGTCGCGGTAACGCCCCATCAGTTGCACCAGGTTGCCGTAGGCCGCCGGGATCAGCGTTTCCAGTCTTGCGCGCAGCAGGCGCGACAACACCGGCGCACTGCCGCCGCTGGACACGGCGACCAGCAACGGCGACCGATCGACGATGGACGGAAAAATGAAACTGCACAGCGCCGGCTGATCGACCACGTTGACCGGCAGTTTGCGCGCATTCGCCAGCGACGACACGCGACGATTGAGCAGCATGTCATCGGTGGCGGCCACCGCCAGCACGACATGATCGAGATCGCTTTCCTGGAAACCGCGTACTTGCGGGCTGTGCGGCGGCTTCAGCAACGACAACAGTTCAGCGCTGATATCGGGCGCCACCACGGTGATTTCGGCTTGCGCACGCAGCAACAGCCGCGCCTTGCGCAAAGCCACTTGGCCGCCACCGACGAGCAGCACCCGTTTGTGTTGCAGCCGCAGATAGACCGGCAGAAAGTCCATGCGCCAGGCACCTCAGGACTTCAGGATGACGGCAGTCCCGTTCATGTACGGTTGCAATGCAGCCGGTACGTTCACGCTGCCATCGGCATTCTGGTAATTCTCCAGCACAGCAACCAGCGTACGACCGACCGCGAGACCGGAACCATTGATGGTATGGATCAGCTCCGGCTTGCCGGTGGCGGGGTTGCGCCAGCGCGCCTGCATGCGGCGCGCCTGGAAATCGCCGAAGTTGCTGCACGACGAAATTTCGCGATAGGTATTCTGGCCCGGCAACCACACTTCGATGTCGTACGTCTTCTCCGACGAAAAACCCATGTCGCCTCCACACAGTACGATGACGCGATACGGCAGACCGAGTTTCTGCAGGATTTTCTCGGCATGCGCGGTGAGGTCTTCGTGCGCCTGTTTCGATTGTGAAGGGGCCACCAGTTGCACCAGTTCCACTTTTTCGAACTGGTGCTGGCGGATCATGCCGCGCGTGTCCTTGCCGTAGCTGCCGGCCTCGCTGCGGAAGCACGGCGAGTGGCAGGCGAATTTCAGCGGCAACCTGGCGGCATCGACGATATCGTCGCGCACGAAATTGGTGACCGGCACTTCGGCGGTCGGAATCAGGTAGTACTGCTGTTCACCGCCCAACTTGAACAGGTCCTGCTCGAACTTCGGCAACTGGCCGGTACCGAATGCCGAATCGGCATTGACCATGTATGGCACGTTGACTTCGATGTAGCCGTGTTCCTGCGTGTGGGTATCGAGCATCAGTTGGATGATCGCGCGGTGCAGGCGCGCGATTTCGTTTTTCATCACGACGAAACGGGCACCGGTGAGTTTGACGGCAGTAGCGAAATCCATCTGGCCGCCGGTTTCGCCCAACGCCACATGATCCTTGACCGGAAAATCAAAGCCGCGCGGCGTGCCCCAACGACGCAGCTCGACGTTGTCGTGCTCGTCCTTGCCGTCGGGCACTTCATCCGCCGGAATATTGGGCAGCCGCTGCAGGATGAAATCGAGTTCGGCCTGCACACCTTCCAGCGCTTTGCTCCTGGCGTCGAGCTGCTGCTTCATGTTCTCGACTTCGGCCAGCAGCGGCGCGATGTCCTGCCCGGCGGCCTTGGCCTTGCCGATGTTCTTCGAACGCGTATTGCGTTCGTTCTGCAACTGTTCGGTCTCCAGTTGCAGCGACTTGCGACGGCCTTCGATCTGCTCGATGGCGGCAACGTCCATGACGAAGCCACGCTTGGCCAGCAATTTGGCGACTGTTTGCGGTTCGCTACGAACCAGGCGCGCATCCAACATAACCAGTTCCTGTCACTCCACGAAAATAAACCGATGACCATCAAACGATGAAAATACGGGTCAGGCTCACTCCCAACCACGTCGCCAGCAGGCACAACACCATCGTTCCCAGCAGATACCCGATGGCGGTCACCACGTTCCCCTGCTCCAGCAAACGCAACGCGTCGAGCGAATAGCTGGAATAGGTGGTGAAGGCGCCGAGAAAACCTATCGTCAGCAACTGCTGGCCATAGGGTTGCAACCGGCCGGTCTCGATGATCACCACGTACAGCACGCCGATGACCAGCGCGCCGGCGATGTTGATCGCCAAGGTCGCGACTTGCGACGCAACGCCCAAAAAAGCGCCCAGATTATACACCGCGAAGCGTGAGCAGGCGCCGATGGCGCCACCTATGGCAACGAACAGATAGTTCAACATGGCTTATTTGTCTCTCCGGTAGCGTTGTTCGGCACTTTGCGCGTCGAGACTGCGCAGGTAATCGAGTTTCTTGCGTATCTGTTCTTCCATGCCGCGCTCGACCGGAAAGTAATAACGCCGGTCCTTGATCGGTTCGGGAAAATAGTTTTCGCCTGCGGCATAGCCCCCCGGTTCATCGTGGGCATAGCGATAACCGGTACCGTAGTCCATTCCCTTCATCAGCGTCGTCGGCGCATTGCGCAGATGCATGGGCACTTCGTGGGTGGGGCCGTTGCGGATTTCATCGCGGGCGGCATTGTAGGCGACATAGGCAGCGTTGCTCTTCGGCGCGGCCGCCAGGTACAGCACCGCCTGCGCCAGCGCGAGTTCGCCTTCCGGACTGCCGAGCCGTTCCTGCACGTCCCACGCAGCGAGCGTCAGTTGCAGCGCGCGCGGATCGGCGTTGCCGATATCCTCGCTCGCCATGCGTACCATGCGGCGTGCGATGTAGACCGGGTCGCAGCCACCGTCGAGCATGCGACACAACCAGTACAGCGCCGCATCCGGCGCAGAACCGCGCACCGCTTTATGCAGGACCGATATCTGCTCGTAGAACACATCGCCGCCTTTGTCGAAACGACGCACGCTGCCCTGCAGCAGTTGTTGCAACGTGGCATCGGTCAACACTTCATGGCCATCGGCATTTTTCTCCGCCATGTCGGCGGCGAGCTCGATCAGGTTGAGCAGACGGCGCGCATCGCCGTCGGCCACCAGCGTCAACGCCTGCTTCTGTTCCGCGGTCAGTTGCAGTTTGCGCTGACCGAGCCCGTGCTCGACATCGGTCAGCGCCAATTCGAGTATTTTCAGCAATGCCGCCTGATCCAGACTTTTCAGTACATAGACCCGCGCGCGCGACAGCAGCGCGGAATTCAATTCGAACGAGGGATTCTCGGTGGTGGCGCCGATGAAGATGACGGTGCCGTCCTCGATATGCGGCAGGAACGCATCCTGCTGCGCCTTGTTGAACCTGTGTACTTCATCGACGAACAGCACGGTCTTACGGCCATGCATGCGGCGCTGATCCTGCGCCCGCTCGATGGCGGCGCGGATTTCCTTGACGCCCGACAGCACCGCCGACAGCGTTTCCAGGTGCGCGTTGGCACTGGCGGCCACCAGCTTCGCCAACGTGGTCTTGCCGGTGCCGGGCGGGCCCCACAGGATCATCGAGTGCGGCTGGCCGCTCTTGATTGCTTCATACAGCGGTTTGCCTGCGCTGAGTATGTGGTCCTGGCCGGCATAGCCGGCCAGCGCCAACGGCCGCATCCGCGCAGCCAGCGGTTGGTAACCTTGGCCTTGCTGGAACAATGACTGCGACTGCGTCATGAGCTGGCTCAGTTGCGGGTGTTGTCGATGATGTCCGCCCCTTTCGGCGGCGTGTAATGAAACAGCGCGGCGTCCAACGCGCCGTTGCGCTGCACGGCCTTGAACGTCAGGCTGGTTTGCTGGCCCAGACTGTCTTCGAACTGCATCTCTTCCAGCACCGGCCCATTGAATGTCAGGGTCATGCTCTCGAACAAGCTGTCCGGCTGCTTCGGCTGCAGGATGAAGCGCTGGCGCGCGCCATCGGTCATCGCCGAAGCGCTGACGTGGTAACTCTGACCAATGCTCTGCTCGTTGCCGTTCAACAGCATCACCGGTGTGCGATCGACTTTATTGTTGAAGGTGGCAATGGTGACTTGCTCGAGATCGGGTTCGTAGCGCCAGATGGTCTTGCCGTCGGTGACAGTCAGATCGTTGTACGGTTCGACGATTTCCCAGCGGAAACTGGCCGGTTTCTGCATCTGCAGCCTGGCCCTGGTTTCCTGCACTTCGCGGCCGTCCTGATCCATCAGCAGTTGCTTGACTTCGCTCTGCAGCGTATTGGTCTGTTGCAGCAGCGCCACCAATTGCTGCAAGGCGTGATCTTCGGCGCTGGTGACGACCGGCGTTTTGACCGTGGTCGCCGGCTGCGCCTGCAATGTAGTGGCAGCAAACGCGGCCAACAAATAAATCCACAAACGCTTCACGTTGATCACCCGGGTATCACGGCGGTGGCGGTGCCAGCACTTCGCGGTTGCCGTTGCTGCTCATTGCCGACACCACTCCCGCCATTTCCATCGCCTCGATCAGGCGGGCTGCGCGGTTGTAGCCGATGCGGAACTTGCGCTGTACCGCGGAAATCGACGCCTTGCGCGATTCGGTGACGAAGCGCACGGCCTGGTCGTACATCTGATCGCTCTCTTCGGCATTGCCACCCTCGCCTTCTTCGCCATCGCCGAACCCGAGTCCGGGCACGCCGGCACCAGAACTGTCGGAGGTGATCGAATCGATGTAGTTCGGTTCGCCGCGCGCCTTCCAGTCGGCAACGACGCGATGTACTTCGTCATCGGCGACGAAGGCACCATGCACGCGTTGCGCCACACCGCCGCCTGGCGGCAGGAACAGCATGTCGCCATGACCGAGCAATTGTTCGGCGCCACCCTCGCCCAGAATGGTGCGCGAGTCGATCTTCGACTGCACCATGAACGACAGGCGGGTCGGGATGTTGGCTTTGATCAAGCCGGTCAAGACATCGACCGAGGGACGTTGCGTCGCCAAAATCAGGTGTATGCCGGCGGCGCGCGCCTTTTGCGCGATGCGAGCGATCAGTTCTTCCACCTTCTTGCCGACCACCATCATCATGTCGGCCAGCTCGTCGACGATGACGACGATGACAGGCAATTCGGTGAGACCATCCGGCGTCTGTTCTTCCAGCGCCAGCATCGGATCCGGCTTCCACAACGGATCGACGATGGGTTCGCCGGCCTTGACGGCATCGGCGACCTTCTTGTTGAAACCGGCCAGGTTGCGCACGCCGAGCGCCGACATCAACTTGTAGCGACGCTCCATTTCGGCCACGCACCAGCGCAAGGCATTGGCGGCATCTTTCATGTCGGTGACTACCGGCGTCAGCAAATGCGGGATGCCGTCATACACCGACAATTCCAGCATCTTGGGATCGATCATGATCATGCGCACTTGCTGCGGCGTCGATTTGAACAGGATGCTGAGGATCATCGCGTTGACGCCGACCGATTTGCCGGAACCGGTGGTGCCCGCCACCAGCAAATGTGGCATGCGCGCCAGATCGACTACTACCGGGCTGCCGCCGATGTCGTGACCAAGCGCCATGCTGACTGGCGAGCGCGCATTGTCGAATTCGGCCGATGACAACACCTGGCCAAGGAAAATCATTTCCTTCTTCTCGTTCGGAATCTCGATGCCGATGCAGGTCTTGCCGGGGATCACTTCCACCACGCGCAAGCTCGGTACTGCCAGTGAACGCGCCAGGTCCTTCACCAGGTTGCTGATGCGACTTACCTTGATGCCAGGCGCCGGCTGCACTTCGAAGCGGGTGATGACGGGGCCGGGATTGATGCCGACCACCTGGATGTCGATACCGAAATCCTTCAACTTGATTTCCAGCAGCTTCGACATCGCTTCCAGCGCTTCCGGCGAATAGCCAACCACTTTGTTTTCTTCCCACTCGTTCAGCAGCGTGATCGGCGGCAATTCACCCACCACCGGTGCGTCGAACAGGCGGCCTTGCTTCTCGCGTTGTTTTTCCCGCTGTACCCGGCGGCTGGGCTCAGGCGTTTTTTCACGGATCGGCTTGATCTCGATCGGCGGGCGTTTGCTCTCCTGTTCGATGTACTGGTCGAGCGCTTCCTTGCGTTGATTGACGATTTGTTCAGTCTCCTGCTGCTCGCGTTTCTTCTCCTGGTAGCGTTGCCAGAAGCCGCCAAGATACGCGAACAACCGCAGGCTCAACGCGCCGGTGCCATCGACCACTTTCAGCCACGACAGGCCAATGCCCAGCGTCAGCCCCAGGCAGACGAACGTGAGACACAACAGCGTGGTACCGGTGAGTTGCAGCACCGGCAACAGCAGTTGCGCCAGTTCGCGGCCGATCCAGCCGCCAGCCGAACGCTGCAGGCTGCTGGCAAAATGCAGGCTGGCCAACATGCAGGCACTGAGCAATGTCAGCAACACGCCAGCCGCGCGCAAACTGAACATGGCCCAGTTGAACTCATGCACCCCATCGCGCGCCCTGAACACGGTAAACGCGCGGTAAAGCAGGAAGACCGGGATCAAGTAGGACAGGTTGCCGACCAACAGGAACAACACGTCGGCCACCCAGGCACCGCTGCTGCCGACCAGGTTGTTGATCGGCGCGTTCTTGCCGGTACCGGACCAACCCGGGTCCTGGGGCGAGTACGACAGCAACGCCAGCAACAGGTACAACGCCACGGCCAGCAGGATGATCATCACCCCTTCGACCATGAACAACTGCATCAGCCCGCTGGTGGGGCTGGGCCCGCTGATGCGCGTCGCTTTGTCACGTGTGGCAGCCACTGGCAGTTACCGGAAATCCCCGAAAAAACCAACCGGCATCATAAACAATTCCAAGGGTGGACGATACCGTGCCAGCACGCTGACACATGGCCGGTTTGGCAGGCAGCGCTGCACTTCCCATTCGATAATTCCTGCTTCCAGCGACTCCTCCAGGTTCAAGGCGGCCCCATGACGATCAAACCATTTGTTTCCCTGCTGTTTGGCATGCTGGCCGCGGTTGCCACTGCCGGACATGCCCAGCAGACACCGCTGGCCTGGGCCTACGGTGTCAACACGCCAGACCTGAATCTGACAGCGCCAAATGGAGTGCAGCATGTACCGGGCAGCCAACTGACTTTCAATTTTCCGCGCGATCGGTTTTCCCCGCCGGACTGGCATCCCGCCGACCATCCGGTGATGCCGCCAGTCGTTGCTCAGGGTCGCCAGCCGCAGGTGTTTGCCTGCGGCTATTGCCATTTGCCAGATGGTCAAGGCCGGCCGGAGAACGCCAGTCTTGTCGGCCTCTCGGCCGACTACATCAAGCAGCAACTGGCCGATTACCGCGCGGGCTTGCGCAAAAGTTCTGAGCCGCAGATGACACCACCGGCCTTGATGCAAGCCATCGGACTCAATGCTTCGGCCGAAGAAGCCGAACAGGCCGCAATGTATTTCGCCGCGCTGAAACCGCGTCGGTGGATTCGGGTGGTGGAAACGGCCACCGTACCGGAAACCGTCGTCACCGGCTGGATGTACATTGCAAAAGCCGGCGGCAAGAGTGAACCCATCGGCAATCGTATTCTGGAAATGCCGGAAGACTTCGCCCGCACCGAGCTCAGGGACAGCCACTCAGGATTCGTTGCCTATGTACCGCCCGGCAGCATCAAACGCGGCCAGCAACTTGCCAGCGGTAACGACAATCGCACCCGTACTTGTTCGCTGTGCCACGGCAGCGACCTGCGTGGACTCGGGCCGGTGCCGCGCTTGGCAGGACGTTCACCCAGCTATCTGGCGCGTCAACTGTACGATCTGCAGCAAGGCAACCGGCATGGGACGTGGTCACCCTTGATGGTGGAAGTGGTCGCCAAACTGACACCGGACGACATCACCAATCTGGCTGCGTACCTCGCCTCGCTGGAGCCGTAAGCAGGACACCACTGGTATTGGCGACATTCACCCCCATAATAAGCGCCCTCTCCGTTTGGCTTTTGGAAGTTGAAGTCTCATGAGCACTGTGCAGCACCATCGTTTGATCATCGTCGGCTCCGGCCCGGCCGGCTACACCGCCGCCGTCTATGCGGCGCGCGCCAACCTCAAGCCCATCATCATTACCGGCATGCAGCAAGGTGGCCAGCTGACCACCACCACCGAAGTCGATAACTGGCCGGGCGATGTGCACGGCCTGACCGGTCCCGACCTGATGGAACGCATGAAACATCACGCCGAGCGCTTTGAAACCCAAATTATTTTCGACCATATCGAACAGGCCAATCTGAGCCAGCGTCCATTTGTGCTGATCGGCAGTATGGGCGTCACCTACACCTGCGATGCACTGATCATCGCTACTGGTGCATCGGCCCAGTACCTCGGCTTGGAGTCTGAACAGCAATACATGGGCAGCGGCGTCAGCGCCTGCGCCACCTGCGACGGCTTTTTCTATAAAGGTCAAAAGGTTGCCGTGATCGGCGGCGGCAATACCGCGGTAGAGGAAGCGTTGTACCTGTCCAACATCGCCAGCCATGTCACGCTGATCCACCGTCGTGACAAGCTGAAGGCAGAAAAAATCCTGCAGGACAAACTGTTCGAAAAAGCCAAAAGCGGCAATGTGACCCTGCTGTGGCACCACACGTTGGAAGAAGTGCTTGGCGATGGCGGTTCTGTGACTGGAGCCAAGCTTAGAAATACCCTTAATTCATCAACTCAAGATATTGATGTAAATGCAGTTTTTATTGCAATTGGTCACAAACCAAACTCCGATGTATTCAAAGGCCAGCTCGACATGGCAGACGGCTACATCAAGATCCATTCCGGCATCAGTGGCAATGCTACCCAGACCAGCGTGCCTGGCGTATTTGCGGCCGGCGATATTGCCGATCACGTTTATCGCCAAGCTATAACTTCGGCTGGTTTTGGTTGCATGGCAGCGCTGGATGCCGAGAAGTATCTGGACAAACTGGGCGCCTGACGCCGGCCCGGATGAGCCTCGTACTGCCTTGGCTGGAACCCGATACGCTGGAGTTTCCAGACACGGCTACCGCGCTGACCACACCCAACGGCCTGCTGGCGGCTGGCGGCGATTTACACCCACAGCGGCTGCTGGCGGCCTATCGTCATGGCATCTTTCCCTGGTTCAGCGATAACCAGCCCATCCTGTGGTGGTCGCCCGATCCTCGCATGGTGCTGTTCCCGGACGAACTGCACATCAGCCGCAGTCTGGCCAAAGTACTGAAGCACGCCACTTTTACCGTTACTACCGATCAAGCCTATGCCCAGGTCCTCACGGGTTGTGCTGGCCCACGTCCCGGCAGCGATGGCACCTGGCTGGATTCATCGATGCAACAGGCATACCAGACGCTGCAAACACTTGGCCATGCCCATTCGATTGAAGTCTGGAGCGACGGTCAATTGGTGGGTGGACTCTATGGCGTGGCGCTGGACGGCATCTTTTTTGGCGAATCGATGTTCAGCCGTGCCGCCAATGCGTCGAAAATTGCTCTGGTCTGGTTAACGTCCCGGCTTGCCGCTCTGGACTACCGCATCATCGATTGTCAGGTGCCGACACCACACTTGGCCAGCATGGGCGCCAGACTGATTCCGCGTTGTGAATTCAATCACTATCTGCCGGCGACGGCCGACATTTCACGCCCTGCCCGCTGGCCTATACAATAAGCACGGCC
>DATJXP010000167.1:0-5078 GCA_035500035.1 Candidatus Acidiferrum sp.
CAAAAGACCAACCTCATGTCGTACACGCCGAAACTGAGGAGGAGCTCGTAGTGAAGCTGGCAGATTGGCTTCAACAACTCGGCAGGGTTGGAAACCAAGGAAAGCACGTTGATCCGGAGTATCCATGAGCATTGACGACGACTTAACACGCACGATCGCAATCGAAGCCAGGCTGGGCATGGTCGCGCAGGGACTTGGGCGAGATGCCAATGCCCTCATTCAAGAAATGAGAGAGCTACCTTTTGAACTGATAGAAGCTTTCGTCGAAACAGATTTTGTGGTCACAGATGGCGAGATCACATACGTGTTAAACATATCCCAAACGATGCCGGATACACTAACGGCCGCTCTCCAATCTTTATCTGCACACTCAATTACTATTGTCACGGCTTGGAATCCTTATTCCGCCAAGCTTTCAAATTACGACAATAGAGAACGTCAATCCTTGCTGGAACGCGTATTAAGAATGCGTGGCGAGCATTGGCTTTCGGCAAAAGGGACTAGCAAGGATGGAAGCTGGGCCGAAGAAAGTTTCGCTATTCTAAATCTCAGCCACACGCAGGCTGCAGCAATTGGCCGAGTATTCCAGCAACATGCAGTTGTATTTTGCAATACAGGTAGTGTTGTAGAACTTGTGCCCTGCTTTACGGAGTCTGCATGAGCATTCGTCTCAAAAGAAGTTTAACCAATTCATCACATAACCAAACCATCAAATCGGACGGCATAGACTCCGTGCCTTTTGCGCATGGCTTCGCCATGGTAAGCGCAAAAGCCACAACGCTCTGCCGCCGTTTATGGTGGCGTTAACGCGCGGCAGTGAAAAAATAACCACAAATAGAAAGCCGCCGCGATTGCGATGCTTTTCCTTTCAGAGAGCACTATCGACCAACTCGGCGCGATGATTGATGACGCGCGAGACAATGCCGTAGTCGATCGCTTCTTCGGCGGTGAGCCAGTAATCGCGCTCCATGTCCTGACGTACTTTTTCGATAGGCTGCCCGGTCTGCTCGGCAATCACGCGCGCAATGCGTTCTCGCGTTCTTATGATTTCCTTGGCCTGGATCGCGATGTCGGTGGCCTTGCCGCCGGCACCGCCGGACGGTTGATGGATCATGAAGCGGGTGTGCGGCAGGCACAGCCGGCGCTCCTTCGGTGGCGACAGGAAAATATGCGCCGCCGCGCTGGCCACCCAGCCGGAACCCACTGTAGTGACCGGTGCCGAGATGAAGCGGATCATGTCGTGGATCACGTCGCCCGATTCCACGTGGCCGCCGGGCGAAGAAATCAGCAGCGTGATCGGCGCATTGGATTCCTCCGACAGCGCGATCAACCGTTTGCAAGTGGCCAGCGCCAGCGTGTCGGTAATCTCGCCGAACAACATGACGACGCGCGATTTGAACGCCATGCGTTCTTCAAAGGAACCGACCGATGCCGATTGCGCGTCTGGGGTGGATTCTTCATTCAACAGTTTGTTCATAACAACTCCGGCGTGCGGTTGTGCAGGTGATTACCTGATTGGTTCATTGATGCTATGCCCGAATGGGCAAAATGGCAAAACCCGTACTATGTTGAAGCAACCATCCGCGGACGGAGGTTGTACTGCGTATCGAACTGGCCAAGAATACCCACCTGAGTCCAGCCCAGCTGAAGCAGGTCGAGGACTCGATCAGGAGGCACCAGCATGAACTCATCATTGCCTGGCAAAAACACTTCCAGCGTTGAAGTGACCAACATCAGCCCGCATGGCATCTGGTTACTGTGCCGCGATGAAGAGTTGTTTCTTTCCTATGATGACTTTCCATGGTTCAAGGGCAAACCGAAGCAGAAAGTCAGAAACGTACAGGAAGTATCGCCAGAACATTTGTTCTGGCCCGATATGGACGTTGACCTCGAACTCGACGCCATTCGCCATCCGGAAAAATTTCCGCTGATTGCCAAGTGATCAGCACTTATCTAAAGCCATCAACGGCAGGAGCCCACCAACGAAGAAGAAACGGAATCTGTTCGAGGAGCTGAAAGAAGGAATTTTGGCTCTGCAAGCCGAACGCGAAGGCAAGATCACACTGAAGCGCATCACCGTGGAGCGGAAGGAAGTGCCCTCGGTGAAACCAAAGGCATTGCGCAAGCTGCGCGAAAACCTCAACCTTTCCCGCGCTGTTTTCGCCCACGTCATCCGCACCAATCCGAGGACGCTCGAAAGCTGGGAACAGGGCCGCAGCAAACCCAATACCCACGCGGCCCTGCTGATCAAACTGGTCGAGAAATTTCCCGAGACGATCGATCATCTGCGGGCTGTTTGAAACTCTCATCGATCCACAAAAGAAAAGCGCCGCAATTGCGGCGCTTTTTCGTCTTGCTGAACCCTCACTGCTTCAGGTATTTGTCCAGCAATCCAGCTTCCTTGATGTCGGTGTAGTAGCTGGTCGGATCGCAGCTGTCCTGTTCGCTGACGTCGAGGTCGTTGCCGCGCGCCCATGCGCGCGTGCGCACCAGCGGCTGCGTGTAGAGCGGGTCGTAGATCGTCATCGTGCGTTCGGCGGTGATGTGGTCGGCGCTGAACACGATCTTCTCGACCGTGCGCGTGCCCTCGCCCGACATCGGCATGCCGGAACCGTCGAGCCAGCCCTTGAGCAGGTGCGTGGTTTCGATCACCAGCGTGTTGTTGCCTTCCCAGTGACCGACCGAGTAGCCATTGGCGCTGGCGAACGTGTTGTCCGGTACTTTGCGGCCGTCCATCCAGATGCGGCGCGGCGCGTGGTGATCGACGTACAGGAACAGGTAATGATCGCCGGCGTCGTAGATGTCGAGGTTGTACGGATTGCCGAACACGCGTGGCAACCCGAGCGAAACGCAGCGTAGCGCGTAGTCGTCGTACTTGCTGTTCGCGTCGCGCAAGCGTTTGCCTTCGGCGGTGTACGGCGTCGGTTTCGGTTCGAGATCGTCCACCGTCACATGGAATTTATAGCGCTGGCTCCATGGCCCGCTGATGTCGAACGGCGCCTTGACGGCTTGCTTGCCGTAGCCGTAGTTCTTGTTGGGATCGGCGTTGACGACGTTGTTGGGATTGGGCTTCGGCGCGGCCGAGGTGGCGCCACCTGGCCCCGCCTTGGCATCGTTGTTGCCACCGAACACTTTGCCGCTGGCGAGCGTCAGGCTTTGCACGTAGATTTTTTTGGCGCCGTCGCGGCCGAGCTGGCCTGCCACCGTGATGGTATCGCCGACCTTGATGGTCTCGGCCAGCCAGCCCTGGGTCTTCAGCGTGGTGACGCTGCTGGCCTGGACTTCCCAGTTCACGATCTTGCCGTCCGGCTGCTTGACGTCAATCCGGTAGCGCACATGCGGATTGCTGAAGTTCACCAGCGTGACGACGCCGGTCATCTTGTCGGTGAGTTTCTCGTCGAATTCGGCGGCGAACGAATGATGGGCGAACGCGGGTTTTACGCCGGCAAGCAGCAACAGGTTGGCCAGCAAGATGGTGAGTATTGGTTTCTTCATAATCTCCTCGTTGATCATGGTGTAAGGGCACGCCATGGCGTGCCCCTACGGGATTCATTTGGCCATTGGTTTGCGGAATTTCAGCGTCAATCGGTCCGACTCGCCGATGTCGAGGTACTTCTGTTTGTCTTCGCCCTTGGGCACGCCGAGGTCAGGCGGCAAGGTCCACACGCCGCCTTTGTAGTCGTGGGTGTCCTTCGGATTGCGGTTGACGTCGGAACTGCCGGCGAATTCGAAGCCGGCCGCCTTGGCCAGCGCGATCACGCGGTCTTCCGACACATAGCCGTTTTCGGCTTTCGGATCTTCGGTCTTCGCGTCGGGCCAGCGGTGATCGACGATGCCGAGAATGCCGCCTGGTTTCAGCGCAGCAAAAAACGCGGCGAAGATTCTGGCCGGATCCTGTTTATAGTCGGGATTGACCCAGTTGTGCACGTTGCGGAAGGTGACGACGAGATCAGCAGTGCCGGGCGGCGCGATCGTCAATTCGGTCGGCGACCACAGTGCGCTGTATTGCAGCTCGCCGAATACCTCGGAATTCTTCTTCGCCTTATCGACCAGCGCGGCGTTTTCCTGCTTCTGGTAATCGAAGGCGGGATTGCTGCCGTACTGCGCTGCGTACAGCTTGCCCTTGCCTTTCAGCACCGGCGCCAGGATTTCGGTGTACCAACCGCCGCCGGGCCAGATTTCGACCACGGTCATGTCGCGCCGCAGGCCGAAGAACGTCAGCGTTTCCTTTGGATGGCGGTATTTGTCGCGCGCCTTGTTGCGGTCGCTGCGATGCGGGCCGGCAATCGCGGCATCGAGCGCGGTGCTCGTCGCCGGATCGGTTTGCGCAACCGAGACAGCAGACAACAACGCCGATGCGGTGAGTACCAGCGTCGCCAACATTGCCCCTGCATGCTTGTTCATATCGCCTCCCGGTCCAGGCCGGCTACAGCACCATCTGGTCCTTGCCGACGATGATCTTGCCCTTGAAGTGTTCGGCGGCGCCCTTGATATAGGCGTCGTCCTTGAGCTCGGCCAACGCGCCCGGGATCACGTGGGTGAACACCAGCGTCTTCACGCCGGCTGCCGCCGCCATGCGGCCGGCATCGACCGTGCTGGTATGGGCGCCGATAATGTGAGCCCAAACACCCTGCGGATTGTCAGCGTAGTAACCTTTTTTGACACGCTCGTCGAATTTTTTTTGCGTGGCTTCGACTTCCATCACTTCGCACACCAGCATGTCGGCACCCTTGGCCAGCGCAACCAGGTTGTCGGAATAATTGGTGTCGCCGGCAAAGACGATGCTGCGGTCCTTGGTGTCGAACCGGTAAGCCAGCGAACGGTGCGGCATCTTGGCTTTCGAGTCTGCGAGGAAATGCGTGTTCTCGACGGCAGTGACCTTGACCGCCTCGTTGCTCACCACGCTCACCGGCTGCGCCGACGCCGGCACCACGGTGCCCTTGAACAGGTCCTTCGGCATGATGCTGCGCGCCTCATCGACCACGCGAATCTCGGTGTTGATCTCGTTGAAGTGGTTGGCGGCCTCCACCAGCGAGTTGGTGCCCCACGGGCCGTAGATCGCGGTCGGTTTCACGCGA
>DATJXP010000168.1:0-11258 GCA_035500035.1 Candidatus Acidiferrum sp.
TCGTTCATGGAACAGTACCTGTCGTCGGTGCGTCGCGCCGCGCAGAAAGCCGTCGGCGAGCCGGTGCCGAAAATGGCCAGCGTCTTCTACGCGGCCACTGGCGGCGGCGGTGGCGGCCCCGGCTTCAACAACGCCCAGGTCAACCACAAGGACGGTTTCCCGCTCGGCACCCGCGGCGGCATGACCTTCACCCACGTATTCCCGGCCGATGGCGAGTATCACTTCGACTTTCTCGATGCCGACAACCTCAACGCCGGCCTGTATCCGTTCGGCATGCTGACCTCGGCCACGATGGTGATCCTGATCGACGGCGTCGAAATGGCGCGCCGTGATGTCGGCGGCGAAGACGATCTCGCGCTGACCGACCGCGAAGCGCAAAAAGGCCGCGAAGCCATCGTCAAGAAAATGACCTTCGCGGTGCCGGTCAAGGCCGGCCGCCACGAAGTGACGGCGACCTACATCGAGCGCTCGTGGGCAATGAGCAACGACGCCGCCGGCGGCGGCCGCATCGGCGACATGCCGGTGGTCAAGGGCGGCATGCAGGTGGTCGGCCCGTTCACGCCGCACGGTTTGTCGATGAGCGAATCGCGCAAGAAGATTTTCGTGTGCCAGCCGAAGAAAGAATCGGAAGAAAAAGCCTGCGCCGAGCGTATCGCGCGTCATCTGGCCACCGAAGCGTTCCGCCGCCCGGTCAACGACGACGACATCAAGCGCCTGATGAAGTTCTACGACATCGGCCGCGCGGAAGCCGGCGGTTTCGACAGCGGCGTGACCGAACTGGTCACGGCGACGTTGTCGAGTCCGGACTTCCTGTATCGCGCCATCGCCACCGCGAAGAAAGCCGACGAGTCGCGCAAACTGAGCGACCTCGAACTGGCATCGCGCCTGTCGTTCTTCATGTGGAGCCAAGGGCCCGACGACGAACTGCTCAGCGTGGCCAGCAAGAACAAGTTGTCCGATCCCTCCGTGCTGAAGGCGCAAGTGGATCGCATGTTGAAGGATCCGCGCGCGCAGTCGCTGGTGGAAAACTTCGCGCTGGCCTGGCTCAACCTCGACGAGCTGTACCAGGTCGAACCCACCGAGCAAGGCTTCAACGCGGCAATGCGCGGCAATTTCGAAACCGAGATCCGGCTGTTCCTGTCCAGCATCCTGCTGGAAAAGCGCAGCGTGACGGACCTGCTCAACGCCGACTGGACCTTCGTCAACGAACCGCTGGCGCGGCTGTACGGCATCAACGACGTCCTGGGCAACCAGTTCCGCCGCGTGACGCTGACCGACGAAAACCGCTGGGGCCTGCTGGGCAAGGGCGCAGTGCTGCTGCGTACTTCGTATGCCGACCGTACGTCGCCGGTGTTGCGCGGCGCCTGGGTGCTCGACCGCATCATGGGCACGCCGCCGACGCCGCCGCCGCCCAACGTCAACACCGACCTGTCGGTGCATGAAGGCCAGGCACCGACCACCGTGCGCGCCCGTCTCGAAGCGCATCGCGCCAATCCCACCTGCAAGGGTTGTCACGGCCTGATCGATCCGCCCGGCCTGGCGCTGGAAAATTTCGACGTGACCGGTCGCTGGCGCACCTTCGATCAGCAGGCGAAAGCGCCGATCGATTCTTCCACTGAACTGACCAGCGGCATCGTGCTGCACGGCCCGGTGGATCTGCGCAAATTCCTCGGCAGCCACAAGGACCAGTTCCCGCTGACGGTGACCAAACGCCTGATGATGTATGCGCTGAACCGTGAAGTGGAATACTTCGACATGCCGCAGATCCGCGAGATCGTGCGCAAGTCGGCAACCGAGAACTACACCTTCGCGTCGATCATCGCCGGCGTGGTCAACAGCGACGCCTTCCGTCGCCAGGGCCCCGAAGCATCGAAAGAAAAAGTAGCGGCAGCCACGACGGGCGCCGCGATTGCGACCACTGACAAATAACCGACAAACACGAACGAGGGAGAACGACGATGGCTAACTTCCTGACCAAGAAACACCTCTCGCGCCGCACGTTGCTGCGCGGCGGCGGCGTGGCATTGGCGCTGCCGTTCCTCGACGCGATGGTGCCGGCCAGCACGGCGCTGGCACAGACCGCGGCCGCGCCGAAGACGCGCGCCGGCTTCTTCTACCTGCCGCACGGCGCCATCATGAACAACACGCCGTTCGGCAAGGAAGTCGATGCGTGGACCTCCACCGGCAAGGGCGACAGCTTCAAACTGGGCCAGACGCTGGCGTCGCTCGAGCCATACAAGAAATACGTCACCACGTTCGAGCACCTGGAAAACACCGCGGCCGGCGGCTCCGTGCATACGTTGAATCCGGCCACCTGGCTGTCGTGCGTGCGTCCTGACACCGCCGCCAAGGGCGCCAGCATGTCGATCACGCTCGACCAGGTGATCGCGCAGCAACTCGGCCAGAAAACCGCGTTGCCGTCGCTGGAAGTCGCCTCGGAAACGACGATCCAGGTTGCGGCCGGCAACGGCGGTTTCTACGCCGTCACCACCGCCTACTCCGGCCCCAACACGCCGCTGCCGATGGAATACAACCCGCGCAAGGTCTTCATCCAGTTGATGGGCGAAGGCGACACCGCGGCCGAACGCGATGCGCTGATCCGCAAGAACGCCAGCGTGCTCGACATGATCAACGAGCGCGCCAAGTCGCTGAGCAATGAACTCGGCGCCGGCGACAAAGCCGCGCTGGGCGAGTATCTCGACTCCGTGCGCGAGATCGAACGCCGCGTGCAGATGGCCGGCTCGCGCGATCTGGCCGGCATCGAAGTACCGGACGCACCGGTCGGCGAACTGGAAAATTTCGACAAGCAGGTGCGCCTGATGTTCGACCTGATCGCACTCGCCTACCAGGCCGACCTGACCCGCGTCGCGTCGTACGTGATGGTGGCCGAAGGTACCAACCGCACCTACAACCATGTCGGCGTGCCGGATTCGTTCCATCCTGTCAGTCATCACAGCAACGACCGCGAGCGCATCCGCCGCCTGACCATCATCCAGAAATATCACATGGAACGCTTCGCCGACTTCCTGAAGCGCCTGGCCAACACCAAGGAAGGCGACGGCAGCATCCTCGACCATTCGCTGTTCCTGTACGGCTCCAACATGGGCAACAGCAACCAGCACGACAACTATCCGTTGCCGGAAGTGCTGGTCGGCGGTGCCAACGGCAAACACGTCGGCGGCAAGAACCTGACCCTGGCCGAGCGCACGCCGCTGGCCAACCTGCATTTGACGATCCTCGACAAGCTCGGCATCGAGCAGAAGAGTTTCGGCAACAGCACCGGCCTGATCTCCGAGGTTTGATCGCTACATGAAGCATTTCGATCGCAGAAGCATTCTCAAAGCCGGCCTCGGCGGATTCGCCGTGGTCGCCGCTGCGCCGTTGTTCGCCGCGCAAGCTCCCGCCAGGCTGACCAGCAAGACGCTGGCCGGCAAGATCGCCGTCATCGACGGCGCGCCCGGCAACGTCATCGCCCTCAATGCCAGCGATGGCATCCTGTTGGTCGATAGCGGCGCCGCCAACATGGCCGCAGCCGTCAAGGCAGCGCTTGGCGGCAAGGTGAAAACCCTGTTCAACACGCACTATCACGCCGACCAGACCGGCGGCAACGAACTGTTTGCCAACGACGGCGCCAGCATCCACGCCCACGTCATCACCAAACAGTGGTTGTCGAGCGACTACTACGTGCCGAGCGCCGATCGCTGGGTGAAGGCACCGCCGGTAGCGGCGCGCCCCACCGTGACGTTCCGCGACAAAGGCACCATGACCGCCGGCGACGAACACATCGAATACGGTTACCTGCTCGAAGCACACACGCGCGGCGACATCTACGTGTATTTCCGCGACACCAACGTGCTGGCGGTCGGCGACGTCGCCTCGCCGCTGCGCGATCCGTCCCACGACTGGTACGCCGGTGGCTGGCTCGGCGGCCGCGTCGATGCGATGGACGACCTGCTGAAACTGGCCAACGACAACACCATGATCGTGCCGGCCTACGGCGCAGTGATGACCAAGGCACAGTTGCAGGCCGAACGCGACATGATGGCCAAGCTGTACGACCGCACTTCGACGATGACCGACCACGGCCAGAGCGCGAAAGACATGCTCGATGCCGGCGTCATGAACGAGGTGAACCGCAAGTTCGACGACCCCTACCGCTTCCTCTATGACGTCGCGAAGGGATTGTGGGCCCACTACACCAATTTCGGAGGCAACATTGTTTAACACCAGAACAAAAGCGATCGTTGCAATCGGTCTAACCGGTTTATTGACGCTCGGCGCGGCGGCAGCGTCTTTGGCTGCCGGCAACAAACCGGAAACGCTGGTCGATCTGATCAAGGCCGGCAATCGCGAAGCCGTGCTGGCCGCGATCACGTCGCCCGAGGTCAACGTCAACGTGGCCGAAGCCGACGGCTCCACGCCGCTGATGTATGCGACTTACGCGGTCGATCATGAAATGGTGAAGGCACTGATCAAGGCCGGCGCCAAGGCCAACGTCGTCAACAAGTACGGCGCCAGCCCGCTGGCCGAGTCGGTCAAGCTCGGCGACGTCGAAATGACCGCCGCGCTGCTCGATGGCGGCGCCAAACCCGATACGCCGAACCAGGACAACCAGACCGCGCTGATGCTGGCCGCCAACATCGGCTCGCTGAAGATCGCGCAGATGCTGGTCGAACGCGGCGCCAACGTGAACGCGGTGGAAACCTTCCGCGGCCAGAACGCGCTGATGTGGGCCGCGGCCGGCGGTCATGCCGACATCGTCGATCTGTTGCTGTCGCACGGCGCCGACGTCACCCGCCACGCCGTGTCCGATGACTGGCCGCGTCAGATGACGTCGGAGCCGCGCGCGCAATTCCGCAATACCGGCGGGCTCACCGCGCTGTTGTACGCCACCCGTTCCGCTTGCTATCGCTGCGCCGTGGCCATCGTCAACGCCGGCGCCGACGTCAACCAGCCCAATCCCGACGGTGTCACGCCGTTGATCAACGCACTCGACAACCGCGCGTTCGACATCGCGATGTTCCTGCTCGACAAAGGCGCCAAGCCGGACGCGTGGGACATGAACGGCCGCACGCCGTTGTACGTGGCGGTCGATATGAATTCGTTCCGTGCCGGCGGCTTCGGTTTCGGCCCCGGTGGTGGTGGCGGTGGAGCCGGCGTCAGTTTCAGCGGCGTCGGTGGCAGCGCGCTCGGCACGCAGTCCGCTTCGCGCAGCGACAGCAAGGTCAAGGCAATGGACGTGGTCAACCGCCTGCTCGACATGGGCGTCGACGTCAATCACGAACTGACCCGCATGCGTCCCAACGGCCCCGGCCGTGGCCGCTTCGCCGATTACATGATGCGCGGCGGCGTCACCCCGCTATACGTGGCAGTGTTGAGCCACGACCACGAAGCCATGCAAGTGCTGATCAAACACGGCGCCGAAGTGGATCTGCCCAACGTGTTCGAGATCACTCCGTTGATGGTGGCCGCCAACATGAGTGGCACCGGCCGCGGCAATGGCGCGATTCCCGGCGGCGGCGATCCGCAGGTACGCGTGATGAAAACGATGGACCTGCTGCTCGATGCCGGCGCCGACATCAACGCCCGCGTCAGCAACAGCCGTACCCATACCGCCAAGCTGGACGCCTACGTGCAAGGCCGCGACAACGAAGGCAGGACCGCGTTGATGTCGGCCGCCGAAGCCGGCTGGGACAAGGTCGTCAAGCACATGATCGAACGTGGTGCCGATCCGACGGTGAAGGACGCCGCCGGCAAGACTGCTCTCGATTACGCCCGGGTTACGCCCACCGGTCCTGCCGCGGCGACGGCACCGGCCAGCGGCAGAGGCCCGACCGTACTCGGCGCTGCCGCGGATCGCGCCGCCACCGTAGCCTATCTCGAAGGTTTGATGCTGCCGAAGCCGGCGGCAACCACCGACAAAGCAGCCGCCAAATAGCGTTGGGCACATGCCCATCATGGAGTGACGCATGTACGAGAAGCGAGGCCAGTCGAAGCCATTGCACACGCACCACGTCGCGCAATGGCTGATCTCGCAGGAAATGATGGATCACGCGGTGCGCGCCATCCGCAAGCGCACCCATCTCGTGCGCGATTACGACATTCCCTACCTGGCCGGCTACAGCCTCGACGGCCACATGATCTTCATCGATCGGCACATGCCGAAGAGCTTTGTCTACCGCGGCCGTGAAGTGAAGACCGACCGTTTCCTCGTCGTGCACGAGGCGGTGGAAAAATCGCTGATCCAGTTGCTCGGCATGCACTACCTGCATGCGCACCAGATCGCGCTGCATGCCGAACAGGCCGCCGTGCGCGCCGAAGGCATCGAATGGGAAGCGTACGACGATTTCATGCAGGACTACATCAAGGTCATCGGCGACGAACGCCTGACGCGCGTGCCGGAAAATCTCGACCTGACTCCTTACCGCGACTTCCACGACACCGACGAACTGCGCAAGATGCGCAAGCACTTCGCCAAGGTCAAACCGCTGAAGGCCAAGCACAAGATCCACATTGCCGGACTTGATTGACCGGCAATGCACTGACCTTGTGCAAGGTGCGGAACCACCCCGCCATTGCATTCCGCAAGCCGCCCGCCTGACAATACTCCGTTGATGCTGCGGCTGTGACTAGCCTGCGCGCCTGGCATGTTTGGCCATCCCGACGACGGGGCGGACCAGGCCGCCGCACCAGGATGTGCAAGACATCCCTGCCCCCGGGCAGCAACCACGAAATTACGACGCCACAGCGGGGCTACGCATGACGTTCGCGCCAGACGACTACGATTATCTGAACGATACGATGGATCTCTACCTGCACGGCAAGGACGCCGGGTTTTCCGAAGTGGAAGGTTTCAATCGCTGGATGTCGCACGCCAAACAGGCCGACCACTATGTGTTCGAACTGGCACGTTCGCCGCGGCTGGCGGGCGGAACCCAACCCGGCTTGCTGCATTACAACGACTGCATCGACTTTTCTTCCTACGACTACCTCGGCATGGCCAAGCACCCGGCCGTCATCGAAGCCGCCAACAAGGCCCAGCACGACTACGGTCTGGGCGCGACGGGTTCGCCGATCCTGAGCGGCACGCTGAAGCTGCACCTGGAATTGCAGCAAGCCATTCTCGACTATTTCGACCGCCCCGCGCTGGGCGTTTCCCTGTTCACCACCGGCTACAACGTCTCGCTGGGACTCATCCCGTGTTTCTACGACAAGCGCGACATCATCTACCTGGACCAGGCCGCGCACATGAGCATCCGCGACGGCGCGCTGCTGTCCGGCGCCAAGGTCGTCAACTTCAAGCACAACGACCTCGCGAATCTGCAGCACAAGCTGGAGCGGCAACGCCGCCTGTTCCGCCGCGCACTGATTTGCACTGAAGGCATCTTCAGCGTCGATGGCGACGCCGGCGACATCGCCGGCATCAGCGCACTCGCGCGGCAACACGACGCGCAGTTGCTGGTGGACGAGGCTCACTCCGCGCTGATCGGCGGGCCGGGCGGGCGCGGCATCGCCGCCGCGCAGGGTGTGCTGGAACAGGTGGATTTCTTCGTCTTCACTTTCAGCAAGGCACTGGGTGGCCTGGGCGGCGCCGTCATCACCACCAAAGACAAGGCCAACTACATCAACTGGTATGCGCGCTGCCGGATGTTTTCCTGCGCGCTGCCGCCGGGGGTGACGGGCGGCATGATCCAGGCGCTCAGGTTGAGCCAGTCCTCGGTCGGCGATGAGCGACGTGCGCAATTGCACCAGCACGTCGCGACGCTCGGCGCCATCATCGGCGGCAGGATCGACACCAACAACTCAAAGTCATGGATCGTGCCGCTGATTTTCCGCGACGAAAAATTCTCGCTGCCGATCTGCAAGGCCTTCATCGATCGCCGCTGCATGACGTCGAACATCCAGTTTCCGGCGGTGCCGAAAGGCCAGGCGCGGACGCGGCTGTTCCTGTCGGCGCTGCACACCACGGAGCAGGTCGAACGACTCGGCCAGGCTTGCCTGGAAATCTTCACGCAATTCGACCGGCTGCTGGACTGCCGCCCGCACACGCACGAGACCAAAGTCGCGTCGTCATGAGCAAGCCCGTGCAACGATTCGGCTGGCGTTTCCTGCGTTCGCTGTACGCGAACAATCGCCGGGCGTTGAGCGAGGCATTCGGCGGTGGCGATCATGCCGTCGTCAAGTTGCCGTTGTTTGCGCCGATTTATCTGTCGCGCAGCAGCGAGCTTGCGGCCCACTTGTTCCGCAACGACGACGAACTGTACTCACGCCGCGAGGCCTACGGCTTCAAGGGCCTGGCGCAAGCGCTGGAAAACGGCGTGCTGACGGCGGAAGGCGAGACGTGGCAGAAGATGCGCGAACATCTGCAGCCGGCGTTTCATCGCAAACAGATGGACGCCTATATGCGTGACATCGCCGCCAGCGCCGCGGCGGCGCGCCGGCAAATCCGCGGCTTTGCCGACAGTGGTGAAGCGTTTGCCGGCTTCGAGCTGGCCCGGCGACTCGCGGTCGAAGTCATCGGCAAGACCATCGTCGGTTCGGGCGACCTGGAGCGACTGGACAGAATCCAGCTGTACAGCGACAACGCCACTTATTACGCCATGCACTGGACGCTGTTCGGCCGCGGTGTACTGGGATTGCTGCTGTGGCCCCTGGTACTGTGCTTCTACTATTACAAATACCGGCTCGTGCAAGAGTGCAATCGCATCCTCGATCACGCCACTGCCGGCGCAAACAGCTTCGACATGATCACGACCATGCGCACTGCCCGCGCCGGCGACGGACAGCCGCTCTTCTCCCGGCGCGATATCCGCAATCAGGTGGCGACCATGGTCATCGCCGGTTACAAGACCACTGCCAGCCTGCTGACCGCGGCACTGTATGAACTGGCGTGCCAGCCGCAGGTGGCGCAAAAACTGCGGGAAGAACTGGCCGGCCGGCAACAGCACGGCATCGACTCGATGGCGGAGCTCAAACAGTTGCCGTACCTCGAAGCCGTCATCAAGGAAGTGCTCCGGTTGCATCCCTCGGTGCAATGGGTCATGCGCAAGGTGAAGCAGAACGTGAATGTTGCCGAGCTGGCGCTACCGCAAGATTCTATGTGCTTCGTCAATCTCGGCATGCTGCATCGGCATGCCAAATACTGGAAAGACCCGGAAGCTTTCGTGCCCGAGCGCCATTTGACGCGCGACGACGAGCTGCCCAACAGCCGTATCTACTTCGGCATGGGCAAGCGCACTTGCCTCGGCAAGGACCTGGCAGTACTGGAAGCCAAGCTGTTGCTGGTAGCGCTGGTGCCGGAGTTCGGGTTCGAGATAGTCGAAGATCACGATTACAACCAGGGCTTCACGCTGCTGCTCAGTTATCAGCGACCGGTGATATTCAAAGCCCGCGCCGTCGGTGCCGCATGATTGCCCTGATCTTCAACCCGGCCAAGAACACGCAGCAGTTCAACCAGGCGCTGAGCTTGCTTGCCGCCAAAGACCTTGCCTGCCGTGTTTATCAAACCCGCTCGCGTACCGATATCGCCGCACAAACCCGCACCGCGGTGACGGACGGCGCCGATCTCGTCGTGGCCTGCGGCGGCGACGGCACCTTGCTGTGGGTGCTCAACGCCTTGGTGGGCAGCAACGTGCCGCTGGCCATCTTGCCGATCGGCTGCAGCAATGATTTCGCCAAGCAACTTGGCATCCATTCCATCGACGATGCCGTGCATGCCATCGCGGGCCGACGCTATCTCGACGTGGATCTGGGCGAATGCACGTTTCATGACGCGCACGGCCAACCACAGCAGCTGTACTTCAATTCGACGGCGGGGCTCGGCATTCTCGCCAACATCTTTGCGCTGGAACGATACGCCTGGGTGGAATGGAGCAAGAAGGTGTTCAAGGATGCGATCTGGCCGGTGCTATGCGTGCATGCCTTGTTCAAGACCCAACCGGCAATGGGTACGCGCAACATCGATGGCGAGTCGTGCGAAGGCGTGATGCCGCTGGTGGAAATCACCAAGACGGCCGCGAACGGCGGCTTCGTCTTCATCGGCTCCGCCAGTCCGGTCTCGGGCCGCTTGCATGCGTGGTACATCCAGGGTGCTTCCCGCATGACGCTGCTGCGCACGCTGTGGAAGGTGATAACGGGAAAGCCATATATCGATGGCAAGACTGTATGCGCCGCCGACTGCATCAGTTTTGAAGCCAAGCCGAGCTCGCCGTATCCGGTGCATTTGAATGGCGACTTGGTAGGCCAAACTCCCGCAATCTTCCGCATGAGTGCGACCAAAATGCAAATCGCTGCGCTGCGCCATGAAGCTTGAATACTTGATGACATTGGCAATAACCGAAGTCGTCATCGTTGGCGGCTTCGTCATACCGCTGTTGCTGGGGCGCGGTGGCGTGCTGACACTGGCGTTCTGCCTGGGCCTTGCCTGCACTTATGAAATGGCCAAGCTGCGTTTTGCGATTTCCTACCAACGCCTTGTCACACTCGTGCCCGCTGCGCTGCTGTTGCTGGCGCTGACGACACTACCGGTGCTGGTTCAATTGATACTGGCGCTGGCGGGCATGGCGTTGCTCGCGCTCCCGCCCAGCAAGAGCAGCATCGCGGCATTGGTGCTCTATCCGGTGGTGTTCGTCAGCTTCATGCCCGCGTTGTTCGATCTGCGCCAGGGCAGCGCCTTCATCGCGTTCACTTATCTCGTCACTGAATCCTGCGACAGCTTCGCCTTGCTGATCGGCAAAGCGATCGGCCGTCACAAGCCGTTCAAAGTCAGCCCGAACAAGACGCTGGAGGGTGTGGTTGGTGGTATCGCGGTGGCAACCTTGCTCGGCACTGGCGCGGGGCATCTGCTGCAATGGTCCTGGAGTTTCAGCGCGGGCTTTTCGTTACTGCTGGCCTGCACGACAGTGCCGGGCGATCTGGCGGCATCGCGCATCAAGCGGGCCTGCGGCGTAAAAGACTTCGGCCACGTGCTGCCATTGCAAGGTGGCGTGCTCGATATTTACGATTCCACCTTGTTCAATCTTCCCATTGCCTTCGTTGTGCTATGGCTCTCACAAGGCCTGTCATGAACAAAAGTCCGCTGCATGCTTTGGCCCTGCCTGACGCGCTGACCTATTGCTCGCTCGCTTGCGTGGTGCTGTCGGTCTATCTGTCGCTGATCGGCAATGTGCCTTGGGGGGCGCTGCTGTGGTGTGCCAGCGCCATCCTCGATAATGTCGACGGCAAGTTCGCCTCGTTGTTCAAACGGACGGCGCAAGCGC
>DATJXP010000169.1:0-3625 GCA_035500035.1 Candidatus Acidiferrum sp.
CGGCTCGGTGACGGGGCTGTCGCCTTCGCTGCGCGGAAAGCTGACCGGCAACTTGCCGGAAGGATTGTCGAGCCCCAGCAGCAGCCGCGCGGTCGCTTCGCCACCAGCCTGGCCCGGATACCACAGTTGCAGGATGGCAGCGACTTCATCGACCCACGGCATCAATACCGGCGCACCGGTATTCAGCACCACGCTGACCTTGGCTTGCGTTTGCGTGGCGAGGGCATGGATCAGTTCGTCCTGATAACCAGGCAGTGCGAGAGTGGCGCGATCAGCGGTTTCGGTGCCTTCGACGTGGGCGAACACCACGACGTTGGCTGCCTTGGCGGCGGCATCGACTGCCCGTTTGATCGTGGCGGCACGCTGCGACGGCGTCAGCCACGCCAGGCGCACGCGCACCGGTTTGTCGTCGCCGGTCCACGCTTCGACCCGGAACCGGTAGTGCTCGCCTTGCGCCAACTGCAGTGGCAATACCGAGTTGCGCAGTCCGCTCGATGTCGGCAGTAACGTCGCTTGGCTGGGAACACCGCCGTCGTTGAACACTACGCGTTCGTCATCGTGATAAAGGCTGGCGGTCGGACCATCGGTTTGCAGGTAGAGGTAATACTTGCCGGTTTCGGGCGCTACCAGTTCTCCCTTCCACGTGCGCACGCCGGCGCCGTGCAACGTGTAGTCGATGGTCGGCACCGTGCGCTGGACGTCGGCGTGCTCGACGAGCTGCACGCCGTAAACCGCCTTGTCCGGCACGCGCAACGCGGTGCCGGGAACGGTAATGCCGTCGAGATCGTAACCGGCCTGCCAACGCACCTCGTGGTGGCCGAGCGTTCTCAGCGCGGTGAGGGCATCGTCATGGGTAGCAGGCAGCACGCGCGAGCTGCCACCGCCGCCTACCAGCGTAGTGGCGGAAGTGGGGCCGAATATCACGGTGTCGTTCAAGGCGGCAGCGTCCAGCGGCAGCGCGGCGTTGGCGTTCTTCAGCAGCACGGCGCCGGCGACTGCGGTGTCCAGTGCCGCGGCGTGGGAGTCTTCGGCGTTGTCGGCGGCGGCCGGCAGTTTGCCGTCGAGCCAGCCGAAACGGTCCATCATCAGCAGCAAGGGCCGCACCGCGGCGTCGACGGTTGCCATCTTGATGCTGCCGTCGTTGACGGCTGCGCGCAGCGGTTCGTCGAAGTTGATCAGCACCGGGTATTCCGGATGCGCCCAGCCCGGCATTTCCAGGTTGAGGCCGCTGTGGATCGCGGTCAGCGTGTGCATGGCCCACCAATCCGTCATCACGAAACCCTGGAAGCCCCATTCGTTGCGCAACACCTGTTGCAGCAGCCAGGCGTTGTCGCAGCTGTATTGGCCGTTGACCTGGTTGTAGGCGCACATGACGCTGGCGACGCCGGCGCGCACCGCTGCTTCGAACGCCGGCAGGTAGATTTCGCGCAACACGCGCTCGTCGATGCCGGCGTTGATCGTCAGCCGGTCCTGCTCCTGGTTGTTGGCGGCGAAATGCTTGACGGTGGCCATCATGCCCTGCGATTGAATGCCGCCGATTTCGGCTGCTACCAGTTCGCCTGCAAGTAAAGGATCTTCGCCCAAGGTTTCGAAATTGCGACCGGCCTGCGGCACCCGCACCATGTTGATCATCGGTGACAGCAGGATTTGCTGATGGCGCGCCACCCCCTCGCGGCCGAGTACTGCGCCGTAACGACGGGCCAGCGCACGATCGAAGCTGGCCGCCAGCATCACCGGTGCCGGCATCGCGGTGGCGGGTGCGTCGGTGCGGATGCCGGCCGGGCCGTCGGCCAGCCGCAGCGGTGGAATGCCGAGGCGTGGTACGCCGGGCAGGTACCCGGCGCTGTTGAGGCCGGTGGCAGGGTCAGGATCGGGCTGTCCGTGCAACAGCGCCAGCTTTTCGTCGAGCGTCATCTGCGCCAGCAGGCCGTCGACATCGGCGGCCAACAAGCGGGACGAGCAGCACAACCAGCTGGCGAGCAGCAACAGGAGGATTCTGGGCATGAAACAGTGGGGATTGGCACCAACAAAAACAGGCGGCATTCTACGGCAATGACGCGCACGATGAAGAAAAATCCCAATCCGCAGGGCAAGGGCCTGGTGCCGGTGCTGCAGGGCGTACAGCAGCATGCCCAACGCTTGGCGGTGCCGCCGAAGCCGCTGCAACAGATCGAGATGGAGTTGTTCACCTCGCTGTTCGTGCTGCAGAGCGAAATCCGTTTCAACCCGGTGGTGGGTCGTGCCTACTGGCTTTACCGGCGCGACGACGGCTATCGCCTGTCGCTGGTGGCGCCGGACGAATGGCATCGGCCGCTGGCTCAATGTTACATCGGCCGCTGTGAACTGCAGACTGATCGCACGTGGACGCTGGAGCTCAGCGCTGAAGCATCCGCCGACGAATCATTCATGGCGATGATCGAGCGGCAGCGGGCGATGTTGCATGCCGCGCTGGAGGCTGCCGAGCGGGTGGAAGACGTGTTGCCGGTGTTTGCGCCCGCACTCAACTATCACGGCCGCATCCTGGCTTTCATCCTCGGCAAATCATTGCGGTCGTCGATGCAACTGGCCGGGATTGCCGCGCTTCCCTTTCGGGAAGCGGCGGCGGTACTGCCGGAGGATTAGGTTTTCGGCTTCTTGATGACGCCAATGATTTTGCCACTGATCTGGAAGTCGTCGTCGGGGTGCAGATAGATGGGGTCGTAATCGAACGAGGAGTCGGCCTTCAGCACTATCTGGCCGTTCGCCCGATCGTCAATGAATCTTTTGATGGTGGCATTGCCGTCGATGATGGCAAGCACCACATCGTTCTCGCGCGGGACTTTGCTGTTGCCATCGACGATGACCAAGTCGCCATCATCGATGGTTCTGTCATTGATGGTTGCCCGGTTCATCGAAGAGCCGTCGGTTTTTATGGCATAGAGCCCCGCGGGCTTCGACCGCCCGACCAGCTTGCTGGAAACGCGCAGGAAGCCCTGGAAGTTTTCTTCGGCAAAGATGGTGGCCGGGCCGCAATTGGCAGTGCCGATGATCGGAATCGAGAACAGGCTGGAGTTTTTGCCGGTCAGATCTTTGGCGATGGTGGAAGTCGACGCGGCGCGGTTCATGACGCCCTTGGCGCGATCGATGCTCAAAAAACCCTTCTTTTGCAACTGCAGCAGATGATGTTTGATTTTTTGCGCCGGTTCCTCCGGCATGGCGATGAGCCTGGCCAGTTCGCGCAGGCTCACGGTGGCCAGATTCTGCTTGCGGGACAGCCCGAGAAGTTTTTCCTGGATTGGATGCATGGCAATAACTGTAACATGATGTTGATGACAGGTAAAACTTTACATGCTTTACAGCCTTTACGCAATAGGGTATCTTGCGATCCGTGACATGAATCCGGGGATGGGCGCGAGAGGTTATATGAAAGGTTTTGTGAATGATGGTGTGAAAGGTGTTGTGAGCGGTGTCATGAGCGGTGTCGTGAAAGAATGCCGTCGGTGTTATTGCACCCGTTGCATCAGCAAATATTTGTCGGCTGCAAAAGAATTCCGGAATGAATCCAGAACTGAGTTCAGGAATAAAGTGCAGGATGAGCTGCAGAATCCGCCAAAAAATCAACCGAAAAATTTAACTGGAAATGAAC
>DATJXP010000170.1:0-8027 GCA_035500035.1 Candidatus Acidiferrum sp.
GAAGCGTTGCTGGTGTACGAGTGCGAGCTGCACGAAGTGATCACCTTCGGCAACCGGCCCGGCTCGGGCAACCTGATCCTCGGCGAGATCAAGCACATCATCATCGACGACGGCATCTATCAGAACGGCCGCATCGATTTCGAGAAACTCGATCCGGTCGGCCGCCTCGCCGGCAACTGGTATTCGACGATACGCGACAAGTTCGAGTTGCAACGCGGGTGACCGCCGCTTAGCCGGGTTTCGATCCGGCACGTCCACATTCGTTGCTTCGCTGCCGGATTGCGGACGTCAATAACCATCGTTTTTACTCAATTCAACTTCTATCCTGAATCGAAGTTGACGGCCGGAGGCCCCAGTGCCCGTCGAGCCGCATTTTTCCGATGCGAATCGATGATGCGGATGCAGGACTCGCGATGACGCCTGACGTGCCGTCGCAACGATGCGATGTGGAAATGTGCGGTATATTTTGCTATTAATTTCTCCGGACAAGTCCGGAACCGCGCAAGTTGGAGGCCCGATGATTCGAACCAAATCCACCCTCATGGCATTGGCCGCATGCTGCATTCTGGCGCCCTCCGCATTCGCCCAACAGGCGGCCGCGCCCGCCGCCAAAACCCCGGAAATGGTGACGATCCCGGCCGGCCAGTTCCTGATGGGCTCCACCACGGCGGACGGCAAACGCGTCAATTCCGAAGGACCGCAGCACCAGGTGAATATCAAGCGCTTCGCCATCGGCAAATACGACGTGACGTTCGACGAATGGGCAGCCTGCGTTGCCGCCGGCGGCTGCAATGGTTACCAGCCGGACGACAGGGGCTGGGGCCGCGGCAAACGGCCGGTGATCTACGTCAGCTGGAACGACGCGCAAAACTACGTGAAGTGGCTGTCGCGCGTCACCGGCAAATCCTACCGGCTGCCGACCGAAGCGGAATGGGAATACGCGACGCGGGCCGGCACCACGACCCCTTATTACTGGGGCTACAGCGCCAGCCACGATCACGCCAATTACGGTGCCGACGATTGCTGCCAGGGACTCAAGCTCGGCAAGGACGAATGGATCAATACGTCGCCGGTGGGTTCTTTCCCGCCCAACCAGTTCGGCTTGTACGACATGGTCGGCAACGTCTATCAATGGGTGCTGGACTGCGCCCACAACGACTATACCGGCGCGCCCGGCGACGGCAGCGCATGGCAGAATAGCGGCGACGCGGATTGCGACTACCGCGGTTTGCGCGGCGGTTCGTGGTATTACTTTTCGGACAACCTGCGTTCGGCGATGCGTTTCTCGCTGCCGCCGACGCTGCGATTCAATTTCATCGGCTTTCGTGTAGTACAGGACCTTCCATGATGAACAAACGTTTACTTGCCGGACTCGCTGCCAGCCTGCTGCTCGCTCCGCTCGCCGCGATGGCGGCCAACCAGTACACCGAAGCCGACTTCGACTGGAGCGATCCGTTGATGAAGTTCCACAAGGCCACCATCGTCGCCGGCGTCAACATGCTTGCGCGAGAAAATCCCGCCTGCGCCAGCATCGACCTCAAGTCGGTGCAGCTCGATCCCAACCACGGCAATCCCGACGATCCGGCTTTTACCGTGGTCTGCAGCAACGGCGCGAAGAAAACCACCGTGCTCTTCACCAAGGTGGAAGCCGTCGGCGACGGCGTGGCACCCAAGCACTGATTTCATTCCCGCGGCGCCTGTTCCTTCATGCGGCGCCCGCGGCGTTCGAAGCCCACCCAACCCGAATCGCGCAACAGAGCTTTGGATAACTCCGTACTCCATACATGAAGAAGCGCCCGCGGCGTTCGAAGCTGCCTGACCAGAACTGCGCAACAGATTGTTAGAAGCCTTTTTTCCCAGACATGAAAAAGCCCGCATTTAGCGGGCTTTTTCATCAGTTCACGAATCAATGCGCCTGCGGATCGGGCCTGATCTGGAACTTGACGATCTTGCCGGTCGTGCCCTTGCCGCCTTCGATGTGCCACACGAGGTGGGTACCGTAGTTGGCATACAGCGCACGGCCTTTCCAGCCGGTATTCGGATCGTCGATGCGAGCGTCCATGCCGCGCTGGTAGAAGCCCAGCGGGTATGGCACGCGCAGGTAGGTCCACTTGCCGGTCTTCGGATCGAGTGCGATCAGCGAGTCGGAGTTGGAGCCGGTCAGGATCGGCGTATCCTTGCCGAGGCCGCTGACGTTGTGCTGATCAACCCAGCCGAAGTAATGGAAGTCGGCCGGATAGATCGAGCTGCCCATCTTCGGACCCTGCGTCTGCCACAGCGTCCAGCCTTCGGGGCACTGCTGACCCTTCTCGGTGCCAGGACCGTTCAGCTTCTTGCACTTGCTGCGATCGAAGCGACCCCACTGCGAGGTAGCGGCCATTGCCACCCACGGCGTGCCGTTGCTGTCGAGGTCCATGCCGCGCGGATCGAGTGCGCCTTTCGGCACTTCATACACTTCCGAGATGCAGGTTTCCGGCGGATTGACGCCGCGGTTCAGGCGCACGATGTAACCCGGGAAATCTTCCGACGCACCCCACACGATGTTGGGATTCTTCGGATCCGGAATCACGGTATACAGGTTCTTGCGAACTTCGGTATCCAGTTTCGGATCCGGGTTCGGGTCGTCGGCCTTGTTCCACGGTTTGGTGATCTTGCCGTCGCCGTTGGTGTCGATGACCTGCGGGCACCAGCCTTGCGACTTCTGCTCGTCGTGGGTTTCATCGAACAGGCGGGTGTTGACCCAGCCGAAGATGGGCCCGAGCAGTTCGTTGAAATACAGCGTGTGGTCAGGATCGTTGGCGGCGAACTGCAAGTGGTGCGTCGCGAAGCAGGTATCGATCAGCTCGAACTTGCCGGTGGCCGGATCGTAAACCGAAGCCTGGCGGTTGCTGAGGCGCAGCGGATAGTACTGCGCATACTTGTTGGTGCTGTTGGCGCCGCAGAACTCCGGCTCTTCGTTGCGGATTTTCGACGTCATCCACACGCGGCCCTTGTAGTCCATCATCGGGTTATGCGGATCGGCGGTGTTTTCCTGGCCCCACAGCCATTCCATGCCCCAGAAGTTGGACGGGTTGCCCGGTGGCGGGAAACGGGTCTTCACGACACGCGGATCTTCGCGGGTCGGGATCACCATCTTGTAGGCGTCGTTGGTGATCGGATCCACCACGTTCAGCGTGCCGTGACCGGCGGAAACGGCGTAGATCGGGCCATAGGCGTTGATGGTGGGGTTGTTTTTGTCGGTGGAGATTTCGTCATGCATGAAGTCCTGCGGACCGCCGATGTCCCACAGCGTGACGACCACGTTGCGTTCGATGCCCTGCGGGCGCGGCGGCATCGGTGGGGTGGCGCCGGCTTCGATCTTGCGGGTCCAGTCGGCCATCGTCTTGGCCTGACCATCCAGACCGAAACCGAGGAACGACGCCTGCATGCTGCCGCCGCGTACGCCGAGCGAGGTACGGTACTGCCAGGCTTCTTCGTGGGTCTTGAAATTGAGCGACGCCATGTGATCGAGCGTACGGGTGATCTTGGTACCGAGCTGGTGGCAGAAGTTGCAGTCGGCCTTGAATTTGTGCATCCAGCGGTCCTGGCTGGTCATCGTCGGCAGGAAGCCGTTGCCGCCGGCGGCGAACGGACCGGTGCCGGGGAACTTGTCCGCACCGGGCGGTTCCAGCAACGACAGCCAGTAGTCGCCCGGATAAACCTTGGCGGCATCTTTCGGATCTTTTGCGGTTTCGGCTTTCAGATCGAGCTTGGTGTCGCCCGGACGGCCCTTGATCTTGGCGGAATCGAGCAGACCGTAGCCACGCACCCAGACGTTGTAAGTGGCGCTCGGCAACTGCGGCAACGTGTAATGGCCCTGGTCATCGGTCACCACGATCTTGATGAACGGTGTGTTGGTTTCCTTCGTCTCGGCGATGACCCACACGCCGGCTTCGGGACCTTTCTCGCTGGTGACGGTACCGGTGATGAATCCTTCGGGATAGGCCCGCTTGGTCATCCCAGGCGTCGGAGCCTGGGCCTGAGCCGTGCCGACTGCCGTGCCGACTACGGTGGCGAGGGCAAGACAGACGCCTGTGCGCAAAAGCTTGTTCATGAATCCTCCTCTGGTGGCCATGACGAAGAATTAATCGGTTATTTAAGGGGTTTTCCGGCTGCAAGACGCGGAAAAGGCTCGGTCATGGAGGGCCGGGAGTATAACCGAATCCAAATGGGTGAACAGCGGGCCTCCTGCGGTATCACATTTGATGCAAGATCGAAGTTGCGGCCTGACCCTGCGCGGGTTTGGCGCTAGAATGCCGCCCCTGAATATCCACGGCAGTCATCAGCAAGAGGTCCGCATGCCGAACAACATTTCCGCCCACAACCTGCAGATTTCCCAGGTACTGTACGACTTCGTCGAGAAGGAAGCCGCGCCCGGCACCGGCATCGAACCGAAGGCGTTCTGGGCCGCGATGGGCGGCATCGTCGACACGTTCGCGCCGCGCAACCGCGCTCTGTTGAAAAAGCGCGACGAACTGCAAGCGAAGATCGACGAGTGGCATCGCACGCACGATGCCGCGTACTACCTCGCCCATCGCGACGAATACAAGAAATTCCTGCAAGACATCGGCTACCTGGTGCCGGTCGGCGACGACTTCAAGATCACCAGCCGCAGCAACGACTACGAGATCGCCATCGTCGCCGGCCCGCAGTTGGTGGTGCCGGTAATGAACGCGCGTTACGCGCTCAACGCCGCCAATGCACGCTGGGGCAGCCTGTTCGATGCACTGTACGGCACCGACGTGATTCCCGAAACCGCCGGCGCTACCCGTACCGCCGCCTACAATCCGCTGCGCGGCCAGAAGGTCATCGACTACGCCGATGAATTTCTCGACCAGGCCATCCCGCTGAAGAACGCGCGCCACGCCAACGTGCAGCAATACCGCCTCACCAACGAGAGCGGCCAGATCGTACTGGAAGCGGTGATGAAGGATCACAGCATCGTCGGCCTCAGCCAGCCCGACAAGCTGATCGGCTTCCAGGGCGGCTTCACCGCGCCGACCGCGTTGCTGTTCTCCAATCACGGCCTGCACCTGGAAGTGCAGCTCGACACCAATCACATCATCGGCAAGCAGCACCATGCCGGCGTCAAGGACGTCGTGCTCGAATCGGCGATGACGACGATCCAGGACTGCGAAGACAGCGTCGCTGCCGTCGATGCCAGCGACAAGGTCGCCGTCTATCGCAACTGGCTCGGCCTGATGAAGGGCACGCTGGTGGAAGAATTCAAGAAAGGCGACAAGGTCGTCCATCGCAAACTCAGCCCCGACCGCGTCTACAAAGGCCGCAGCGGCGAAACCGTCATCATGCAGGGCCGCAGCCTGTTGCTGGTGCGCAACGTCGGCCACCTGATGACGACCGATGCCATTCTCGACCGCGAAGGCCGCGAAATTCCCGAAGGCATCATGGACGCGATGCTGACCTCGCTGTGTTCGCTGCACGACCTCAACGGTAAAGCCCCGTTCAAGAACAGCCGCGAAGGCAGCATCTACATCGTCAAGCCGAAGATGCACGGCCCGGAAGAAGTGCAGTTCTGCAACGACCTGCTCGACGCGGTCGAAGATGCACTGAATCTGAAACGCAACACCATCAAGGTCGGCATCATGGACGAAGAACGTCGCACCAGCGTCAACCTGAAGGAATGCATCCGCGCCGTGAAGGACCGCGTGTTCTTCATCAACACCGGCTTCCTCGACCGCACCGGCGACGAGATCCACACCAGCATCAACGCCGGGCCGTTCCTGCCGAAGGACACCATCAAGGGCCAGCCGTGGATCAACGCCTACGAAAATTCCAACGTCGATATCGGCGTGCGCGCCGGCTTCACCGGCAAGGCGCAGATCGGCAAGGGCATGTGGGCCAAGCCGGACATGATGGGCGACATGATGGCGCAGAAAGTGGTGCATCCGCAGGTCGGCGCCAACTGCGCCTGGGTGCCCTCGCCTACGGCCGCGACGCTGCACGCGATCCACTATCATCAGATCAACGTGGCGCAGACGCAGCGCGATCTCTCCCACCGCGAGCCGGCCAGCGTCGATACCATCCTGATGATCCCGCTGATGACGGAAAACAAGCTGAAGCCGGAACAAATCCAGAAGGAACTCGACAACAACGCCCAAGGCATCCTCGGCTACGTCGTACGCTGGATCGACCAAGGCGTCGGTTGCTCCAAGGTGCCCGACATCAACAACGTCGGCCTGATGGAAGACCGTGCGACGCTGCGCATCTCGAGCCAGCACCTGGCCAACTGGCTGCGTCACGGCATCTGTTCGCAGGAGCAGGTGATGGAAACGCTGAAACGCATGGCCATCGTCGTCGATAAACAAAACGCCGGCGATCCGTTGTACAAGAACATGGCGCCCGCCTACGACGGCGTGGCGTTCCAGGCAGCATGCGATCTGGTGTTCAAAGGGCTCGAGCAGCCCAATGGCTACACCGAGCCATTACTGCACGCTCACCGTCGGGCTATGAAGCAGAAGCTGAAGCACGGCTAGTAGATCCCCCGCCAAGCGCTTGCGCTCCCCGATCGCGCATCCGTCGCTCCCGCTCCTCCTTGGCGCGATCGGCTCGCCGCGCTTGGCTGCCTTTCTCGTAGAGTTGTTAAGTAATCGCTGCTCACCACAACTGTCGGCAAAAGGAGTAACTCGATAACCAGTTGGTCGAAGCAATCGCGGCGAGCCGGGCATGCGGGCGCGGAGCGGCAGCGACAAGCTGCATGAGCCGGGGGTGAGGCCGAGCGTTTGCAAAGCGCAGCTTTGCGCGACAGCCGAACGACACTCGGCTGTGCCGAGTGGCTGGGCCGGCTTGCAGCGGTCGCCAGAACCTATGCCGACCGCTGGCTACGCGCTCCACCAAATCGAATCCACGAAAAGAACACAATCCCGTAGTACAGTCGGCGTCGCCATCACTCCAGAGGGAAACTCCATGTTCAAAAAAACCAGAATCATCGGCTGCTTGTTGCTCGCAGCCCTGCTCGGCTCCACCGTGCAAGCGCAATTACCGAAACCGAACGCTGCCGGCGTCAGCATCGGTCATCAACATCTGTATGTCGCCGACGTCGCCAAGAGTCGTGACATGTGGCTCGCATTTGGCGCCAAGGATGCCAGCACCGACAAACTGAAAAACGTGTTCGCCATTCCCGGCGTGTTGATCATGCTGCGCGAACAGAACCAGACGCCGATTACGCCTTCGGGCCAGACTGTGGCCAACCACGTGGCGTTCTCGGTCAAGGACTATGCCGACATCAAGGCCAAGGTCGCCGCGCTCGGCGGCAAGGTCATCCTCGACCGGCCGAACCCGGGCCAGTTGCTGGCCGACATGCCGGATGGCGTGCGCGTCGAATTCGTCGGCGCGCCGGATCAGGCGGAAGCGATCAAGTTCCATCACATCCACGTGCAAGCCGTCGATCTGCCGCCGCTGCGTGACTGGTATGTGAAAGTATTCGGTGCCGACGTCGGCGAACGTGCCGGCATGCCGTCGGCGGTTCTGGTTGATGGCCGCGTCGATTTCCTCGCCGCCAAGGAAGCGCCGAAACCGTCAGCTGGTGGCGCCATCGATCACTTCGGTTTCGACGTCGCCGACATGGCCGCGTTCAAGAAACACGTCGACTCGCTTGGCATCAAGTTCGAACGCGAACCGGAGAAGCGCGACGATCTCGGTCTGACCATCGCCTTCCTGGTGGATCCGGTCGGCACCCGCATCGAGATCACGCAGGGCATGGCCTCGCTCGGCAAGAAGTAATTCCTTCACCGCGCGCATCGGGGGTAGCTGACACCGGTGCGCTGCGGCTTTTTTGCATTATCGGATCGGAAGTGATAATGCCTTTGAATCCAACATAAGCTGCGCTCCCTGCTGTTGTTAGAAAATCAGTGGCTGGCCTGATCGGCCCAAACAAAATCTTTTACCCGCATCGACTCAATCTGAGCGCGCAAGCCCTTGTCAAATTCGATCAACTCCAATGCCGGCAACTTGTGCAGCTCAAACTTGTA
>DATJXP010000171.1:0-6106 GCA_035500035.1 Candidatus Acidiferrum sp.
CCGTAGCCGAATTTGAGATCGTCTTTCGGGTATACCGGAAAATCACCGGGCAGGCGGTCGCCGATTTCCAGGTAGAGCACCGGGTTCGGCGACTTGTTGACCAACTGATGACCGACGCCGGTGCCGGCCTTGAAGCCGTAGCATTCGCCGGGCAGCAGCGGATACGGTTCGTCGTCGAGCATCAACGTCGGTGTGCCGGACAGCACGTAGATGAATTCGTCCTGCTTGTTGTGGTGATGCAGCAACGCCGACGCCGAACCGGGCGCGAGTTCGGTCAGGTTGACGCCGAAGTTGGTCAGCCCGAAATAATCGCCGAGCCGGCGGCGCTCGCGGCCATCGACCTTGGCGGCGAACGGTTTCGGATAGATGGTCTTGGTATGGGCTGGCAGCGCGGTGGCGGCAATGGGTTTGGTGCTCATGCGGACTCCTTGATGGTTACTGGATGACGTGTTGGCTCGCCTCACGATAAGACGCTTCGATCAGCTTGGCCAGTGCGGCGGCATCGATCTGCTCGCCAGGCTTCAGTTTGACGTGACGCATGCGCTTGCCGCTGCCGAGCAGCAATTGGGCCGGATCGGGCAGTGCGGCGCCATTATAGAAGCCGACGTTGACGTGACCGGTGAACACATTGACGTAACCGAACGCGACATCGTGCACGCAGGCGACCGGGCAGCCGTCGTGCATCAGCTCGCGCACATCGTTGCCACAACGTCGCATCGCCGCGAACCATTGCTGCGCCAGCGTGCCGAGCGCCGGCGTCCGCTCGCTCAGCCAGGTGTCGATGTCAGGGTCGCGTTCTGCTGCCGCGGGGAAACGCATCACTTCGGTCACGGTAAATCTGCCGCCGGGAGTTGCCGCGATTGTATGCCCGCATTCCAGAACCTTTCCATCGCGAGGTAGGTAAACGAGGCCGACCAGCCGATCAGCAGCAGGCCATTGAGGCCTTCGACGCCGACCAACAGACGCACGGCGCCCGCCGGCGTGATGTCGACGAAGCCGAGCGCGGTGAAGGTTTCGGCGGAGAAGAACATGCACGACGCCAGCAACGAACCGCCGCCGGACGAGATGGCGCCGGCGTCGAGCCAGCGCGAGATCGCGTAGAACACCAGGCCGTACAGCGTGATCTCGATCGCGTGCACGAAGAAGGCGGCGAACATCACCACCAGCAGCTTGGCGCGGTTGGGAATGCGTAATTGCGGCAGCGCGGCGTTGAGGCCGCCCAGTACTTCGTAGTGCAGCACGGTAGTGGCGATGAGCAGCAGGAATGCGGCGACGATGACCAGCGTCATGGGACCTCCTTGATGACGGAATTGGCACGCCGCCATTGAAAGGCCCCGATTCTGAATGCGGGCTAAACGGAAAAAGGAAAAATCTGGAATGTTTAGTAGCGGTCAACCTGCCGCTGACCAAAACATTACAACCGCTCCCACGCCTGTATCGCCACTTTGCGCGTGAGTCCCCAGCGGTAACCGCCAAGCGCGCCGCTTTGTTGAATGACGCGATGGCACGGAATCAACAGCGCCACCGGGTTGGCGCCCACCGCGGTGCCGACGGCGCGCACGGCCTTGGGCGAGCCGACTTGCGCAGCGATGTCGCCGTAACTGACCGCGGTACCACTCGGGATTTGCAACAGCGCCCGCCACACCGCGAGCTGGAAGTTGGTGCCGCTGATGTGCAGCGGCAATGGTGGCTTCGGTGCTTTGTCGGGCAGCGCCGTGATCAGGCCGGCGAGATCGCTGGCGACCGCATTATCGCGGCGATAGCTGGCGAGTGGCCACGCAGTCTGCAGCGAGGCGAGCTGGTCGTCGATTGCATCCTTGTCGTCGATGAACGCGCAGCGACAAATGCCGCGCGGCGTGCGGGCCGCAAACAACAGGCCGAACGGCGATTCCGCCACGCCGTAGGTGATCGCGAGTCCAGCGCCCTGGCTGCGGAATTCGCCCGGCGTCACCGCTTCGATCTGCACGAAGTGATCGTGCAGGCGCGACGAGCTCGACAGGCCGAGCTTGTCGCTGACATCGAGCAGCGAGCGATCTTGCTGCAACAGTTGTTTGCCGAGCTCCAGCGTCAGCACCTGCAGAAACCGTTTTGGGGTGGTGCCGGCCCAGCGCGTGAACAGGCGCTGGAAGTGGAACGGGCTCAGATGCACGTGGCGGGCAACGTCGTCCAACTGCGGTTGGGCCGAGACGTTGGCCTCGAGATAGGCGATGGCGCGGGCGATGCGGTCGTAGTCGGTCATGGCGCGCAAGATAGCGCGAGGATTGTGAGCAAAGCGATCCGGATCTTGCGGTTTTGGGGTGGGCGCGCCGTGGCGTGCCCCTACGGTCAGAACTGGTGTTGCAGGTTCAGGTCGATGGCTTTGCGCACGTACAGCGTGTCGAGATCGATGCGGGTCCACGTCAGATAGAACAACCACGCGGCGCCGAGATCCTGCCGCCAATAGACGCTGGTGCTGGTGCTGTCGCGCGTGATCAGATTTTCGGTTTCCGGTGAGTCGGTGTAGGTAACACCGAAGCGGGCCGAGCCGGTCGCTTGCCAATGCAGGCCCAGGTTCCAGGCGAAGGTTTCGATGCCGCTCTGGTCACGCACCATGCCGATGTTCGGCGTCAGCCACAGATCGGTGTTGGGGATGTACCACTCGAGTCCGGTCTGCACGCGCTCGGTCTTGCCGTTGACGTACGACGAATACTGGTAAAGCCCGGTCAGGATGACGGTGCCGAAATCGGTGGAGCCGTTGGTCAGCGGCGTGCTGGCGCCAAGGCGGCCGAAGTAGCGCGGCATGAAGTCGGGACTCTGCGTGTAGCCGACGGCGATTTCCCACGGCAGCTTGCCGTGCTGGTTCAGCGCGAGGCCGGCTTCGATCATGGTGTCATTCTTGTCGAAGCGGTTGTTGCGCTCGACCCGCACATATTGCTGGTTGCCGTCGCTGGACAGGTGGCGGTATTCGAACGAACGGTCGTGCCAGTCGCTGAGGCCGGGCTGGTCGAGCGAGCTCTGGCCATAGCCGACGCTGATCTGGTGATGCGGTTGGCTGCTGTATTGTTCGGGATGCTGGCGCGTCAGCACGTCGATATGGTTGGGCGCCAGTTCGGCGGCCATGCCCAGATACGGCGCGGCCTTGTCGGGTTTGCCTTCCTGCAGGAAGCTGTCGTACATGCCGATCAACGCATCGAGATTGTCGAGGTCGTGCTCGAGCACCTGGCTGTAATACAGCTGCGCCGCCACCGGGCGCTTCTGGTAGTGGGCGATGCGGCCGGCCAGCGCCAGCGCTTCCAGGTTGTCGGGTTGCCGGCGTAACACCTGTTCGACCGTGGTCATCGCGTCCTGGTAGGCGCCTTCGAACGACAGCACGCGCGCGCGCCCGAGCCTCAGATCGATATTGTCGGGATGCAGTTTCAGTTCGCCGTCGAGCAGAGCCAGCGACTCGCCGTATTTCTGCTGGAATGCCAGCACCATGCCGAGCAGGTAGTTCACTTCCGCTTTGTCGGCGGCCAGAGGCTGTGCCTGCCGCAGCGTCTGTTCCGCGGCCGCCATGTTGCCGGCGTCGCGCTGCTGCAGCGCGCGCTTGATCAGTGCGTCGTAGTCCTGGCCATGCGCGGCTGCTGCAACAAGCAGCAACATCAGCAGGCCGGCACGCAATCTGGACATGTGTTACCCCTTCGGCGGCAAAGTGGTGCCGAATCCCTTGCGTTCCATCTTACCCCATTCCTTTTTGCCCATCAGGAAGGTGTAGACGCCGTGGATGCGCCACCAGGCATTGAGCTGGCGATAGCCGAAACTCTCCAGCACCGACAGCCAGAACAGCTGCGTGAGGTCGGCGAACTTCGGATAACGCTTGAACGAAATCTCCTCGAGGCTGATGGCCAGGAACGACAGTGCGATGCCGAGCACGAACGCGGCGAGAAAGAAGCACACTATCAACAGCACCGAACCGCGGCCGCCTTCGAACAGCAGCCAGAAAAACAGGATGTAACCACTGGCTTCGATCAACGGCCCCAACCCTTCGAGAATCAGGAAGTACGGAAACGCCAGCATGCCGACGCGGCCATACAGCGGGTTGAGCAGCATGCCGATGTGATGCGTGGTCGATTCGAGCAGGCCGCGCTGCCAGCGCGAACGTTGGCGGTGCAGCACCTTCAGCGATTCCGGGCACTCGGTCCATGCCACCGGGTCGGGCACGTACGAGATGCGGTAAGGCCGGCGCTTGTCGAAGCAGAAACGATGCAGGCGTATCACCAACTCGATGTCTTCGCCGACGGTTTCGAAGCCGGTGCGCTTGGTCGAGTAGCCGCCGGCATCGACCACGCTCTGGCGATGGAACAAACCGAACGCGCCGGAAATGATGAAGGTGGCGTTGAACGCCTCCCAGCCCATGCGGCCGGCAAGAAAGGCGCGGAAATATTCCAGCACCTGGAAGCGCGCCAGCAGGTTGTGCGGCATGCTGATGTCGAGCACCTTGCCGTTTTCCACCTTGCTGCCGTTGATGATGCGGATGATGCCGCCCACCGCCACGGTATCGCTGTTTTCGATGAACGGCCGCACGATGCGCGACAGCGCGGTCTTTTCCAGCAGGCTGTCGGCATCGACCGCGCAGAACAGCGGGCTCAGGCAGTGATTGATGCCGGTGTTCAGCGAGTCGGCCTTGCCGCCGTTTTCCTTGTCGATCACCCACAGGTTGGGCACGCGGCGACTCTGGTAGACGCCGCGGATGTTGGCGGTCGGAATGTTGCCGCTCTGCATGCGCGGCGACGGTTGCAGGTCGAACGCCTCCAGCATGCGTTGCAGCGTCTTGTCCTTGGAGCCGTCGTTGACCACCAGCACTTCGTATTCGGGATATTCCAGTGCCAGCAGCGAGTGGGTGGATTCGACGCAGGTGGCTTCTTCGTTGTAGGCCGGCGCGATGATGGTGATCGGCGGCAGAAAGCCCGACGACAGCAGCAGCGAATCCGGATACGCATCGAGCCGGTACGAGTATTCGCGCAGGCGGCTGAACGCCAGCAGGCTGGTGACGAAATAGACCAGGTTCAGTATCACGAAGTAGCCGAGCGTGGCGTAGGTCAGGATGTCGAGCAGCAGCATGGCAGCGTCCTCTGTACCGTCACGCCGAGCCGGCCAGTATCTGCCGCGCCATCATGCAGCGCGGATTGGCTTCGTCGTCGGCGGCAGTCTGCAGCGTGGCGTTGTCGCCGAGTTCGCGCAGCGCCAGCGCCGCATGCCGCGCCACCCACGGATTGACGTCGGTGAACGCCTTGCGGAACGCCGGCAGGTCCGCGTGTGCGCCCAGCGTGCGCAGGGTGCGTACGGCGGTGATACGCAGCACGTCGTTCGGCGAATTGCAGATGCGGCGGATCGCATCGATGTGACGGCCCTGGCTGATGTGCGCCAGCAGATGCAGCGTCGCCACCAGGATATCGACGTCGTTCTCGTTGCCGAGCACCAGCAGCGCGGCGTTGAGCGCCGAGTAGGCGTTGCAGCGGCCCAGCGCTTCGGCGGCGATCACGCGCGTGCGCGCCGGCCGCTTTTCGTCGAGATAAACCCGCTCGAGCGAGCTGATCGCCTTCGGCCCGGCCCGCACCAGCAGGTTGGCGAGCGCATTGGTGTTCCATTTGTGGAAGCGGTGGAACTCGTCGAAGATGCGGTCGATGAATTCCGTGCGCTGATGCGACAGCAGCGTGCCGGCGGCGAACATCGCCACTGCCGGCGACTCGTCCGACAGCATGCTGGCGATGACGGTTTCTTTTTCCGGCATGCCGAACAGGCCGAGCACGTTGACGGCCCAGATGCGCACGCCGGGACTGCGGTGCGCCAGCATCGGCTCCACGTGGGCGAGGTAGTGGCGCGCCAGCTGCGCCAGGATGTCGAGGTCGCTGCCGCGCAAGCGGTAGGCATAAGGCGCGAGAAAGCGGATGAAGTCGAGCTCCTGCGCCGGCAGCACCTGGCGACGGAACTCGTCGATGCCGCGGTCACCGCTCAGCACATCGAGAATGTCGGCATCCCACCGGGTGCGCAGCGCCTGCCAGCCGCGGTCGCGGCGGTTGTGCTGGAACCGCAGATGGATCGCCAGCAGCGCGAACACTATCGTCATCAGCGTCAACACGACGATGGC